>JAEXTI010000439.1 GCA_023406965.1 Chloroflexota bacterium | reverse complement strand
GTCAAGAAGGTGGGCGGGAGAACAGGGTGAGCAAAACCGGCGTCGTGGGCGATGAGCGGCCAAAACAGATCGACCATGCGGCGAGCCAGGCCACCGAGTGTGAGAATATCAACCTGGCCTCCGGCGGCGGCGCCCGGCGCGCGGAGAGCGGTTTGATAGGAACTTGCCAGAGTGCGTTGGGGAACCAGGAGGAGGATGGACGCGCCGGGCACACCCGAGGAAAGCAAATCGAGTAGGTGTTGGGTGGCGGCTGTGGTCTTGCCGCTGCCGGCTGGGCCGGTGACAAAGGTCCGGCTGCCGGAGAGCAGATCAAGAATGGCGCGTTGAGGGCGGGTCCAGTTCATTGTGATGATTATAGCGTATTCTTTCGACTGAAAAGAGGAGACGGAGGTCAAGAATCACAGTCGTCCGCGCGGGCTAAAGCCCTTGCTTAGTTCACAGAAGCCAGGTTGTCTTAGATATTGAATCGCGTGTCAGTAGACTTGCCTCCGCTAGAGAGATGGTTAAAATCAAAATGGCAGTCGAGCATCATGGTGGCAGAATCTTCTCGGTGTAATTTTCGAGGCGAAAAAAAGTTGCGGCTGATATTCAGCCGCAACTTATGAAGGGATTGGTTGTTTTGTTTCTCTAAACGAGCATGAGAAGCGATTGAAGATAGGTTAAATCCATATTTTCAAGGATCTGATCCCCGTATGTGTATGCAAGGAACACGCTGACGACGCAGCAGCAGCACAGCAGGAGAAGCACCACGATGGCGATGATCCAGCCTTTGGAGAGGCCCTTCTTAGCGGGTGGAGGCGCGGCGGGCGCGCTGAAGGACTGGCTGGGCGGCGGGGGCGGGGGCGCAAAGTTCTGGGTCACCGGCGGAGGCGGGGTGAATGATGGTTGCGGAGCGGGAGGCGCCTGGAAGACCGGCTCGGGAGCTTTGGGGGCTTCAAAGACAGGCTCGGGGACCTGAGGAATATCAAATACCGGTTCGGGGACGGCCGGAACCTCGAACAGTTCTTTCGCCGGTTCCAGGTTGATGGGTTCGGGTTCAGGTGAAACTGGCTCAACAGGACCGGAGGTGTAAGGCTGTGCGCCGGTCAGTTGGGTCGGATTCTCTTCAGAGGCGTCTTGCTGTTGTGGTTGGTCGGTCATATAAGCTCCTTGTAGGTTATGAAATATAGTCTATGGACTGTGGAGGGGTTTCCTGGCGATGGTTGTTACGCCAAATAAGCCAGGCGATCACGGCGATGATGACGAGGGCAATCAAAGCCGGGACAATTACTGAAACGATGGACACCAACGTCGAGGTAAGATCTTCGGCTGCGGCGACCGCGATGTTTCCGGCGCCTCCCGTAGAGGCTGTTACCACCGGGCGAATGGCCAAGGATTTCACGGCGTGCACTCCACCGGCGATGATAATCCCAGCGGCAATGGACAGGACGGGGCTGATCTCGGTGATAACATTGGCGCTGGCGGCGAACAGGATAGCTCCCGCAGCCGGGCGGATGAAGGTTTGGATGGCGTCGTTGATGTGATTGATGACCGGCGAACTGTCGGCCAGGAACTCGATCAACGAAAGCACGGCAAGCAGGCCGATGATCCACCAACTGGTCAAGGCGTCCCAAGGTTCGGCCAGCTTGATCAAGTTGGTGAGACGACCCAGCAGGGCCACCACCAGGAGCGGGATGTATGCGTTCAATCCAGCGCTGGCAGATAACCCAAAGGCAGACAGTATTCCTAACAAATCCATTCTTTCCTCTTTCCTAATTGATTAACGGAATTCCGGCCCAGGTCCCCATCAGCCAGTAACGTCCAGCGTCAATCAGTGATATTTGCAGCATGGCAGTCAGGAATCCGGCGAGGGCCGGTAACCATAAATCCTTCAATCTATGATACCTGTTTTCTTGTTTTGTTACCAGTACCCAGAGTACCGCATAAATGATGGTTAAAATAATAGGGACAGCGAGGCCGCTCAGCACAGCCAGGGGGTAGAGGATGAGCGCATTGTCGCTGAGCAAGGCGAGGTCGAGCAAGGCAGCCAGGCCAAGCAGGATGCCCATTTGCTTCCAATTTGCCAGCAACGGGCTGTCGGTGTATTGGGTCCAAAAGGATTGGTGAACGACGGGAAGCAAAATGGAGGCAATTCCCAGGCCAACCCCGGTGCCGGTGACCAGGCGGAGCCAGTTGTGTGATGTGTACAGGTAAGGGATGCCCGGGATGATGCGGACAAAAGAATTCAACCCATCGACGGCAAAAACACCCAGAAAGACCATTAAGAGCGCTGCAATGCGAATGGGGGGCAGACCGGCCTTGCGACCCAGGGTGCTCAAGTAAGCCAGCCCCAACAGCGTTCCGAGAAAAGTGCCAGAGCAGCGAGCGCAGAGGGGCAGGGGGCGTCCACCAATGTCGAAGGACCGGCTGGGGGCCTGGTGGCAAACCGAATAGCCGAAGGCATCTGCTTTTCCTAATAGCCCAGTGGGAGTTAATAGAAGCCAGCCAGTTACCAAGACAACAACAGCGAAGATCAATAAACCGATCAATACCGGACGGCGCATAGAGGCATTATATCCGAATAATGGAAGCGAGGGCTCGATATGGTTACTCATCCTTTTCTCTATTGATATATACGGAGACATTCGAAAAAGGTTGCAAATCTGGTGGAACGTTACCCGTGTGTATGACGTCATTAGGAGATAGGTCCTGCGATTTCGGTTGGTTGACGATTGCAGGACTTTGGGTTTATGATGGGTTGAATATAGGATAGGAGACGATCTATGCGACGTGTTGTTATTGTTCTGTTCATTTTCCTGCTTACTGCGTGTTCAC
>JAEXTI010000278.1 GCA_023406965.1 Chloroflexota bacterium | reverse complement strand
AGCTACGCGCCCGTAGCAACCTGGATTATAGCAGAACTACCCCCGCTTGACAAGATTCGGATTTTTACCCGAAGCGCCCTTCGACGTAGTCCTGGGTGCGCTTATCTTTTGGCATCACGAACAACTGTTTGCCCGGCGCGTATTCCACCAGTTCGCCCTGTAAGAAGAAAGCCGCGTGGTCGGCGATGCGCGCCGCTTGCTGCACGTTGTGCGGTACCCATACGATGGTGTACTGCTCTTTCAGCTCGTGCATCAATCCTTCGATGCGCGCCGTCGAGACCGGATCCAGGGCCGAGGTGGGCTCGTCCAGCATGATCACTTCCGGCTCCAGGGCCAGCACGCGCGCCAGGCACAGGCGCTGCTGCTGCCCGCCCGAAATGGCCGAGGCCGGATCGTGCAGGCGGTCGTAGACCTCGTCCCACAGCACTGCCAGCTTCAATGCTTTTTCCACGGCCTCGTCCAGACGGGCCTTGCGGCGCTCACCCATCTGCCGCAGCCCATAGATCACATTCTCATAGATGCTCAGCGGCAAGGGCACCGGGCGCGAGAAAACCATGCCGATCTTACGGCGCAGCTCGATCACGTCGGTCTTGGGGTCCAGAATGTTCTGACCGTTGAAGCGAATCTCGCCCGAAACCGCCACCACGTCGGTCAGGTCGTTGAGCCGGTTGAGCGCGCGCAGCAGGGTCGATTTGCCCCCGCCCGCCGGGCCAAACATCACGAACACCTGGTTGGCGGGGATGGTCAGGATGATATCCCGCAGGCTCTCGTTGCCGTCCGAGTAGCGAATGTTAAAGTGGTCGATGACGATTTTATCCATAACTCACCACTGCCTGCGCGCCCGCGCCCGTTGGCGGATGTAGGTAGCGATCAGGTTCATGCCCAGCACGAACACCAGCAGCACCAGCACCGTTCCGTATTGGATTTGCACGGGCATGCCCGGCACCGAGGTGGAAATGACAAAGATATGGTACGGAAGGGCCATGGTCGCGTCCATCATGGACTGCGGCAGGCGCGGCAGGAAGAAGGCCGCCCCGGTGAACAGGATGGGAGCGGTTTCGCCGGCGGCCCGCTCCAGGCCCAGGATGACTCCGGTGAGGATGCCGGGCATGGCCTGCGGCAGAACAATGCGCCAGGTGGTTTGCCAGCGCGAAGCCCCCAGCGAAATGCTCACCACGCGGAAGGATTGCGGCACCGAGCGCATCGCTTCTTCGGCGGTACTGATGATGACCGGCAGGGTCATGATCGAAAGGGTGAGCGAAGCCGCCAGGATGCTGGTGCCAAACTTCATAAAAAGCACGAACAGGCCCAGCCCAAACAGACCGTAGACCACCGAAGGGATGCCCGACAAGTTGATGATGGCAATACGGATCAAGCGGGTGAGGGCGTTGTCGGGGGCGTATTCGGCGATATACACCGCCGCCGCCACGCCCAAGGGCACCGAGAAGACCGCTGTGCCCAGCGTGAGGGCCAGGGTGCCGATGATGGCAGGCATGATGCCGCCCTCGCGCATCCCGCTGCGCGGCATAGCGGTGAGGAACTCCCAACTGATGGCCGGGGCGCCCTGCACCAAGATGTAGATAACAATAGCAACGATGGGCACCGCCGTCAACAAGCTGATCAGGCGCAGCAGGTTAAAACCGATTTTCTCCTGCATCGCGCCGCGGCCGGGGCCGCTGATGGATTTCGCTGTTTGTTCCATGCGCCCCTCCTTAAGAAAGCACCCGCTCAGCGCGCTTTTTGGAGCGCAAGCTGACCGATGAAGCCAGGATATTGATGACCAGCGAGAGCACAAACAGGAAGATACCGATGAAGAACAGGACGTGGTAATGCGGGCTGCCGTTGGCAACCTCGCCCATTTCAGAGGCGATGGTAGCGGTCATGGTGCGCACCGGCAGGAAGAAAGCATCCAGGCCATGCGGCAGCACTGCCGCGTTGCCCGTCACCATCATCACCGCCATTGTCTCGCCGATGGCTCGCCCCACTCCCAGCATCACCGCGGTGAGCACGCCCGAGCGCGCCGCCGGAAGCGTGACGCCCCAAATGGTTTGCCATTGGGTAGCGCCCACCGCCAGGGCCGCTTGCCGGTAAGAAGGCGGCACCGTGTTGAGGGCGTCTTCGGTGATCGAAACGATCGTAGGAGTGGCTATCATGGCCAAAAGCACCGCCCCCGAGAAGGCTGTCAAGCCGGTGGGCAGGTCCAGGGCGCGGCGCAAGAATGGCACCGCCACCTGAATACCCAAAAAACCCAACACCACCGAAGGTAGCCCCGCCAGGATTTCGATCAACGGCTTGAGGATGGCCTTGATGGTGGGATGGGCAATTTCGGAGATATACACGCTGGTGCCCACGCCCAGCGGGATGGCCAGCAGAATGGCGCCGATGGTGACCACCAGCGAGCCGAACAACAGCGGCCAGATGCTGTAGTAGCCCTCGATGGGGTACCACCGCTCACCGAACAGGCTGGCGGCGGGCACGTCTCCCAGGGCGGGCAGGCCCTCGCGCATGAGAAAGATAAAGATGAGCGTAACGAATAAAATACTGGAGTAACCTGAAACTTTGATGATCAGGTTGATGATCCACTCATTGCGGGTCACATTGCGCGCTTTTGACATTTCTCACCGTACCGGTACAAAACCCAACTCTTTGACAATGGCCTGGGCCTCTTCGGAATAAATCCACTCAAGATAAGTCTCCACGGCATCACTCACCGTGGAGGGAGTATACATATACAGGTCGCGGGAAATAGGATACTCACCGGTGTTCACCGTTTCTATGGAGGGCAGGATGGCGGGATCGTCTATGCCTTTAGCCACCCCCAGCACCTTGACTTCGGGAATCACATAAGCCAGCCCGTCATAGCCGATGGCATTGGGGTTGTCGCGCACCTCGGCGATGATACCTTCCGAAGAAGGCAGCAGCAGCGTATCGGCGGAGAAAATGGATTTGTCCTCGCTGCTGCCCAGGCGAATGACCGCCTCAAGAAAGTAGACATGCGTGCCCGAGTTGGTCTCGCGCGAGACGCGCACGATTGGGCGGTCTTCCCCGCCCACCTCGGACCAGTTGTTGATCTCGCCGCGGAAAATGCCGGATATTTCCAATAGAGACAATTCGTTTACCGGGTTGTCGGGATGAACAATGACCGCGATGGCATCGCGAGCGATAACGTGCTCCACCGCTTCAATGCCGTTGGCGGCGGCCTCTTCACGCTCTTCATCTTTGATCGCCCGGGAAGCGTTGGCGATATCCACCGTTCCCTCGATCAGGGCGGCAATGCCGGTGCCCGAGCCGCCCCCAGTGACCGAGATGCGCACCTCGGGGTGAACGTCCTGGTATTTTTCCGCCCAGGCCAGGGCCAGGTTTACCACCGTATCGGAGCCCTTGTTTTGGATGTACGTGTTGGCCCCAGAACTCGCCCCGCCGGACGAATCCCCCCCATTCGATGCGGCGCATCCACTCAGCACCGCCAGCAGGATCAGGGTCGACAAGATTTTTCGCATTTGTTTAAATTATAGCTTGCTTTAATGGCTGGTTAATGGGGTTAATCTGTTGTTAACACGAATTATAGATTAAACGAATCGAAATAATACAGGTGTGGAACGTGTCACGTTGGAATCGGGCGTAGTAGAGGGCGGGCCTCCCGCTCTGACCTCTGCCAATCACGTCTCGGACGCGGGTATGAAACCCGCGCTACGGTTTGAGCGTCTGCCACGTAGTGTTGGCCACCCTCCTTACAATCCATGGGGCTTTTCGCTGCGACCGTGGCTTCCCGCCCCTCCGTCTGGTATAATTGAGTGTTTGGAGGCCCTTCTAAACCCTCCGCTTGATCTTACAGGAAGGAATTTTCAGCATGGACATTGGCACCATCCAATCCGTGGATATCGACGAACAAATGCGCACCGCCTACCTCGATTACGCCATGAGCGTGATCGTGGCTCGCGCCCTGCCGGATGCGCGCGACGGCTTGAAACCCGTCCACCGCCGCATCCTCTATGCAATGGACGACATGGGCATTCGCGCCAACTCCGCTCACAAAAAATCGGCCCGTATCGTGGGTGAAGTGCTGGGCAAATACCATCCCCACGGCGATTCGGCCGTCTACGAAGCCATGGCTCGCATGGCGCAGGACTTTTCCATGCGCTACACGATGGTTGACGGGCAGGGCAACTTTGGCTCCATCGACGGCGACCCGCCCGCCGCCATGCGCTATACCGAAGCTCGCCTGAACGCCATGGCCGGAGAAATCCTCGCGGACATCGATAAAGATACCGTTGATTTCACCGATAACTTCGATGGCTCGCTGAAAGAACCCTCTGTTCTGCCCTCACGACTGCCCAACCTGCTGCTCAATGGCTCGTCGGGCATTGCCGTGGGCATGGCTACCAGCATCCCGCCCCACAACCTGGGCGAACTGGTCAACGCCCTCACCTTCCTCATCGACAACTATGACTCCCTTGACGATATTACTGTTGACGACCTGATGCGCTTCATCCCCGGCCCCGACTTTCCCACCGGCGGCATCATCGTGGGCCGCGAGGGCATCGTGCAAGCCTACTCCACCGGGCGCAGCCGCCTGACCGTGCGCGGCACGGCGCGCATCGAAGAGCAGAAGGGCGGGCGCTACAACATCAACATCTCCGAAATCCCCTACCAGCTCAACAAAACCACGCTCATCGAACGCATCGCCGAGTTGGTTCGCGAGGGCAAGCTGGATGAGATCTCGGACCTGCGCGACGAGTCGGACCGCCGCGGCATGAGCATCGTCATCGAGCTAAAGCGCAGTGCCCAACCCCACAAGGTACTCAATCAACTGTATAAGTACACCCCCCTGCAATCTACCTTTAGCGTGCACATGCTGGCCCTGGTGGGCGGCGAACCACGCCTGCTGCCGCTAAAGCGTTCCTTGCAACTCTTCATCGAACACCGCCAGGTGGTCATCACCCGCCGGACACAGTTCGAGTTGGAAAAAGCTCGCGCCCGCGCTCACATTCTGGATGGCTTGCTCATCGCCCTGGCAAACCTGGACGATGTGATTCATACCATCCGCGAATCACCCGATGTCGAGACGGCTCGCGAGCGGTTGATGACCCGCTTCAAGCTCACCGAGATCCAGGCCCAGGCCATCCTGGATATGCAATTGCGCCGCCTGGCTGCCCTGGAGCGCCAGAAAATTGAGGACGAGTACAACGAAATTCGCGCGCGCATTGCCAGCCTGGAAGAATTACTGGCTGACCCCAAGAAAATCCTGCAAGCAGTGGCCGATGATCTCAAAGAGCTGGCCGAGAAATACGGCGACAACCGCCGCACGCGCATTGCCGCCGAAGCCAATGAGAATTTCAGCGAAGAAGACCTGGTAGCCGACGAAGCCGTGCTGGTATCGCTCACCACGCGCGGGTATATCAAGCGCATGGACACCAGCACTTTCCGCGCGCAAGGGCGCGGCGGGCGCGGCGTCATTGGACAGGAGATGCGCGAAGAGGACGAAGTCTCGCTGCTGCTCTCTACGCGCACGCTGGACACGCTCTTGTTCTTTACCGATAAGGGCAAAGTCTATTCGGTGAAAGCGCACCAGATTCCCTCCGCCGGGCGCACCGATCGAGGTGTGCCGGCTATCAACGTGCTGGCGCTGGAAGCCAACGAACGCATCACCGCTGTGGTCTCTGTGCGTGACTTTGAGCAGGCCCGCTACTGCGCCATGGGCACCGTCAAAGGACGGGTCAAGCGCGTGCAATTGAGCGAATTCGCCGGGGTGCGTCCTTCGGGGCTCATCGCCATCAACCTGGATGAAGGCGACGAGTTGGGCTGGGCGCGGGTCACCAGCGGCGAGGATGAAATCC
>JAEXTI010000275.1 GCA_023406965.1 Chloroflexota bacterium | reverse complement strand
AGCTCCAACGAATTTCAGTGGCTCGCTCACTGCTGACCAGCCCAAAGTTGATCATTGCAGATGAACCCGTCTCGATGGTCGATGCCTCTTTGCGCATGTCCATCGTCAACCTGTTCAAAAAGCTGCGCGATGATTTGGGGGTGAGCATCCTGTACATTACCCACGACCTGGCGACCGCCTATTATGTGAGTGACCGGATCGCCATCATGTTCCGCGGCAACCTTATCGAGATGGGGTCGGTGGAAGAGGTGCTGATGAACCCTCGCCATCCCTATACGCGCCTGCTGCGCGACTCAATTCCCCAGGCGGATCCCAAATTGCGCTGGAAAGATAAGGTGACGCTGGCTGAATTGGAACAAGAGGAGTACCTGCGCAAAGGGTGTAAGTTTGCCGGGCGCTGCCCGATGGTCATGGACATTTGTAAAACCCAGATCCCGCCGGATTACCAATTGGGCGAGGTGTTGGTCAAGTGCCACCTGTATGCCGAGGAAGGTGCAAAGGCTGTCAGTCCATCTCCGGCGTAAAATGCGGGTTACATTTGGTGTCAGCAAGGCCATTCCATTCACTAAAGGAACTCAACTATGACCGCTACCCGTATTATCCTCAATCCGGCAGATGACATCACCACCATCAACCCGAATATTTACGGCCACTTTGCCGAACATCTGGGGCGTTGCATATACGATGGTATTTGGGTCGGGGAAGACAGCGCCATTCCCAATATCGATGGCTTTCGCACGGATGTCATCGAGGCCTTGCGCCGGATGAAACCGGGAGTCATCCGTTGGCCGGGGGGTTGTTTTGCGGATGATTATCACTGGCAGGATGGCATCGGTCCCCGCAACCGGCGTCCGCGAAGAATTAACATTCACTGGGGTGAAGTAGTCGAAACCAACCAGGTCGGCACGCAGGAATTTGTCCGTTTCTGCCGCCTGGTTGGCGCGGAACCGTACTTGTGTGGGAACGTTGGATCGGGCACGCCGCGTGAACTTCGCGATTGGATTGAGTACTGCAATTTCCCTGATTCGGGTCCGGAAGGCTCCACCTGGGCGCAGATGCGCGCAGCAGACGGAAGCCCCGAGCCCATGAACGTGAATTATTGGGGAGTGGGAAACGAGAACTGGGGCTGTGGAGGGAATTTCTCCCCGGAAGATTACTGCACCGAATTCCGCCGTTTTGCCTCTTTCGTGCGCGGCTTCGGCAAGAAACTCACGGTCATTGCCTGCGGTCCTTCCGGTAATGATGTGGAATGGACCGACCGTTTCTTCCGCAAGCTCAACAAAGATTACTGGGTCTTCAACAATATCGACGGCTTCGCCGCGCACTATTATTGCGGCACTTCAGGCACCGCCACCGAGTATACGGAGGAAGACTGGTACCGTCTATTGGAAAAAGGCTTGAGGATGGAAGATCTGGTGGTTCAGCAAAGGGCGGCGATGGATGTTTGGGATCCAACCCGCAAGATTAGCCTGATCATCGATGAATGGGGTACGTGGCACCCTGCCGAGAAAGGAACCAACCCGGCTTTCCTATACCAGCAGAACAGCATTCGCGACGCGATCGTAGCCGCCAACAACCTCGACATATTCAACCGGCACGCTGATAAGGTGGTGATGTCAAATATCGCCCAGATGATCAATGTACTCCAGGCCATGATTTTGACCCAGGGCGAACAGATGTTGGTGACCCCAACCGGGTATGTCTATGAAATGTACGCTCCGCATCAGGGGGCGAAATCGCTCCGCCTGCGGGTGGAAACGCCGGAGATCCATTTTTCAAAGAAGAATATCTTGCAGACGTCCTGGCAAAGCGCGATGCGCGCGGGTGAACAGATGGAAGGTATTATCCCAACGGTGGCAGGAAGCGCCTCGCTCAAGGATGACACCCTCTTTGTCACCCTGACCAACAGCCACGCCAGTCAGCCTGCCGAAGTGGTGGTAGAGGTGTTGGGCGGAGCGGAGATTGGCTCGGCAAAGGGGCAGGTTTTGTACGGCGACATCCATGCTCACAATACCTTTGAAGCTCCCGAGCGGGTTGTTCCGCAACCAATGGCCGTAGAATGGAAAAAGACGCAGCTACATGTGGTCCTGCCGGCAGCCGCAGTCGCAACGGTCGAGGCGCATCTCACGGGCAGGAATCGATAGAAAATATGGATAGGACGCGTCTGGTTGTAGATCCGGCCTATACGATAGCTCCGGTGGATCCGCGTATCTTTGGTGGCTTTCTGGAGCACATCGGTCGGGCAGTGTATGAAGGGGTCTATGACCCGCAATCGCGATATGCAGACGAGAACGGTTATCGCCAGGATGCGTTGGCGGCGCTGCGCAAGCTGCAGATGACCACCATGCGTTATCCTGGCGGGAACTTCGCATCCGGATATCACTGGATGGATGGAGTTGGGCCAAGGGAAAAGCGGCCTTCTGTGTATGACCAGGCCTGGGAGAGCATCGAACCCAATCATTTTGGGACAGATGAATTCCTCAAGCTGGCCAGGCTCATGAACTGGACGCCCATGCTAACCGTAAACTTAGGCACGGGCGCACCCGAAGAAGCCCGTAATTGGGTCGAGTACTGCAACGCTCCGGTTGGATCACAGTATGCCAACCTGCGCGCAGAGAATGGATCTGTGGATCCTTACAACGTCAAGCTGTGGTGCCTGGGAAATGAGATCGATGGCCACTGGCAAATGGGACATGCTCCGGCGGACGATTATGCAGACCGCGCTCATCGAGCTGCTAAGTTGATGAAGGAAGTTGATCCGGATATCGAGACGGTCGCCTGCGGTTCCACAACCATGAGCGGTTCTACTTATATCAATTGGGACCTGACGGTTTTGGAACATTTGGGGCCCTATGCGGATTATGTCAGCCTGCATCGCTATGTTGGTAATCCCGAGAACGATACGGCCGATTATCTGGCTTGCGGCGCCTCGGTCGACAAACGTATCGAACACATGGATGCCGTATGCCGGGTGGTTCAGGCAAAGACTCGCAGTAAGAAGCGTCACTACCTGTGCTTTGATGAGTGGAACGTCTGGTACCGCGCGAATGGTCCGGAGGACACGAAGGGACATGGCAAGTTCGCTCCGCCGCTAATCGAGGAAGCCTACAATCTGGAAGATGCATTGGTTGTGGCGGGCTTCCTCAACAGCTTCATTCGGCATGCCGACTCGGTCAAGATCGCCAACCTGGCTCAAATTGTAAATGTGCTCGCTCCCATCCGTACGCGGGGCGATGATCTGCTGCTTCAAAGTATCTATTATCCTTTTGCCATGTTTTCCTGCCGGCAAGAGGGCGTTTCAATTCAACCGGTGGTCATCGGGCCGGCTTACGACAGCCCTTCTTACGGAAGAGTCAACTACATTGATGCCAGCGCGATTCTCGGGGACGGCGCCTTACACGTGTTCATGGTCAATCGCCATCTGAGCGAAGCTGCCGAAGTTGAGATCAATTATGGCGGCGAAGCAATAGAATCTATTCTCTCCGCAGAGGTTGTGTTCGGATCCAACCCTAAAGAGACGAATACTTTTGAGAGTCCCAGTCAGGTGATCCGTCGCCCGTTGAAATCGGGCGTGGTTCGAGAGGGGAAGGCGATCATCCAACTGCCTGCCCTATCGGTTGCCGCGATCACCTTCAGGATTCCTTAGCCGCTCAAACTGCGGGCAATAAAAAGCCGCGATCCATACAGCCGGCGTCTGCTCGTTGGAGCAATCCAATGTGTTTCACGATAATTCCGTTGGAATTATCGCAGGTTTTGAGCAGTCTCTTGCAGGTGAAGTTCTTCCTCGGTCTCGGGCGAAAGTTGAATGCCGTGGGGAATCGGCTTGCCCTCCTGATCCACGTGGATGAATGTGATGAAGCCTTCAACGATCTGGTCTTGATCTTCTTTGCCTTTCATGCTGATGTGCGCGACCAGACGGGTTCGCCCCGCAAATACGATCTTGCTCTCGAAATGGATCACTTCACCTCGATGAACAGGGCGATGAAAACCCATCCCATGAATCTTAAGGCAGACGATATTTTC
>JAEXTI010000271.1 GCA_023406965.1 Chloroflexota bacterium | reverse complement strand
GCGCAGGGCCGGAGCAGACGCCCCTAATTGTACCCGCATTATCGCACTTGCCAAGCCCAAATTATTCTCGCTTTTGTAGCGCCGCACGGTCGTGGCGATCTCAATCAGGGTCTCTCCGGTCTGGAGAGCCTGTTCATCCACCCAGGCAGTGTTTTCCTCCGGCCAGTTTGATTGATGAATAGATGGGCAGCCTTCGGCCTCGGCAAACAACTCGCGGTAAACCGCCTCGGTCACATAGGGCAAGATGGGCGCAAACAGTTTTAACACCGTCAATAAAACCGTTCGCAAGGCGTAACAGGCGCCTAAATGGCCGGGATGTTCCGGCGCATACAGGCGCTGCTTGGCCATTTCCAGGTAATTATCCGCCAGGTCGCGCCAGAAGAAAGCCTCCACTTCGCTCTTCGCCGCGGCATACTCATACGAACGGAAGGATTCACTCACCCGCCTCACCAGCTCTTGCAGGCTTGCCAGAATCCAGCGGTCCGCCGCGGTCAAATTCTCAGGCAATTGAATGCGCCCCTTGCCTTCCAGAAAAGTCTGGCTGAAGCGCGCCACGTTCCATAGCTTGGTGACCAGTTTGCCGCCCATCTGGATCTTCTCTTCGCTGATGATCGAATCCTTGCCCGGGCTGGTTGAGGCCGCCCAATAGCGCAGGGCATCCGCCGAATAGCGTTCGATCATTTGCATAGGGGCCATCGGCCCGCCCCCGCGGCTCTTACTGATCTTGCCCATGCCCTCTCCAGCCAATCCCCAACCCGAGATGAGCACATCCGACCAGGGCAGCTTACCAAAGTGAAAATGCGACTTGACAATTGTATAAAACGCCCAGGTACGGATGATCTCATGCGCCTGCGGGCGCAGGCTGTAGGGGTACACCCGCTCGTACAGCTCAGGCTCCCAACGCCAGTGCCCCACGATCTGCGGGCTGAGTGAAGAGGTGGCCCAGGTGTCCATCACATCCAGCTCGGGGACAAACTCGCTGCTGCCGCAGGCGCAAGGCCGGAGTGGCTGCGAACTACCCGGATCCACCGGCAACTGCTCCTCGTCCGCCGCCACCACCGCGCCGCAGGCTTTGCAGTACCACACTGGGAAGGGCACGCCGTAGGTACGCTGGCGTGAAATAGCCCAATCCCAGTTCAACCCCTCCACCCAGGCCTGATAACGCGCCTGCATGTGCTCGGGGTGCCAGCGAATCTGCTCGCCAGCTTTCAAAAGCTCCTCTTTGCGATCCAGAATGCGCACGAACCACTGCTGCGACACCACAATCTCCACCGGCGTATCGCAGCGCTCGTGCACGCGGATCGATTGATTGACCGGCTGGCGCGAGAGGATCAGGCCTTCCGCTTCCAGCAGTTCCTTCACCCGCTTGCGCGCCGCTGGGATGCTTAATCCCGCCAGAGCCCCAGCCTGCTCGGTCATGCGCCCGGCCCGGTCAATGGCCTCCACCAGGGGCAGCTTGTGCGTATACCACCAGGCCATGTCGGTCTGGTCGCCAAATGTGCAGCACATCACTGCCCCGGTGCCCTTTTGCGGGTCGGCGCTGGGGTCCGCCAACAGCGGAACCTCTTGCCCGTAGAGCGGCACGCGGACCTTCCCCCCCACCAGATCCCGGTAGCGGGCATCATCCGGGTGGACAAACACCGCCACGCAAGCCGCCAGCAGTTCGGGGCGGGTGGTAGCCACTTGTAAAACATTGCCGTCCAGCAATCCAAAGGGCAAGGTCACAAACTCGCTCTCCCGCTCCAGGTCATTCAATTCGGCCTGGGCAATGGCCGTGCGGCATTCGGGGCACCAGATGGTCGGCGCAGATTGGCGGTAGGCCCGCCCCTGGCGGTATAACTCCAGGAAGGAAGTCTGCGAAATCCTGCGAGAATAGTCGTCGATGGTACGGTACGAATAACGCCAATCCACCGACAGCCCCAGGCGCTGCCAGAGAGCCTGATAATCCTTCTCAGCTTCCTCACTCACCTCCAGGCATTTCTGGATGAACGCCTCCCGGCCGACCTGCCCCACCGTCACGCCGTGGCGCTTCTCAACCAGCCGCTCGGTGGGTAGACCGTTGTCGTCAAAACCCATCGGGTAAAACACGTTCATCCCGTTCATGCGGAAGAATCGCGCCATGAAATCGGGGTGGCTGTATGAGTACACGTGCCCCAGGTGCAGGTGCCCCGAAACAGTCGGCGGTGGGGTGTCGATCGAATAGACCGGGCGTTCATCGGCCAGGTCGAATCGATATGTGCCATCTGTTTGCCAGAGGTCCTGTAAAAAGGGGGCCATTTCGGTTGGGTTGTAATGTTTGTCCATAAATACCTCGCTATCAGCTATCGGCTATCAGCTATCGGCTGTCCGCTCAAGAGGGCACAGCGCTTTGACTTGTGCAATCGATCTTGCTATTGCATCGCTGCGCCCCTACGGTTGATTTTTCTATTTTCCAGATCAATTCCTCTTTCTTTTGCTTTTTTCATTCGTGTAAATTCGTGGATAAACTCTTCTCTTAAAACAAAACGACCTTTCATCCATTGAGGACGAAAGGCCTGCCTTCCGCGGTACCACCTCGTTTCACCCGCAACTGCCGCGGGCACACTCACCCCCGGACCAACATCCGGGCTGGGCTGTAACGGGCCTACCCCGCGCCGATCTACTCACCTAAAGGCTTTCTGCGACGATCCCGCCAAACGACTTCGA
>JAEXTI010000260.1 GCA_023406965.1 Chloroflexota bacterium | reverse complement strand
ACCCCTATCCGTACCCGTGATCGGCATCTGATATCGGAAATGGGCTGTCTGAGGAAGCGAAGGGCTCTTGTAGGGGCACGGGGATGGTTTCAGAATAGATTTTCACGGGCAACCCCCGTGCCCGGGTAGAAAATTGGATTGATCTAAGGGCCCGACAAACAAACCGGAATATCGGCTTTTGCTTCTCCGGCTATAATTAACCCGTGAACTACCTCGCCGCGGCAATGGTATTAATTCTCCCAGGCCTGGCCCTGCTGGTCTGGCTCGACGGACGCAAGCGCGACATCTTCTGCGCCCTGTCTGACTCCGTGGCCCTGAGCGTCTCGCTGACCGCCCTGGTTGCGCTGGTCTGCTTCCTGCTGGGTTTTGCGCCGGGCGTGTGGGGCTGGCTGGCCTTCTATGCCGCCGCCCTGCTGGCCCTGGCGGCGGCCTTGCTGCGTGCCAGAGGACCCTCCCCCACCGGGTTGGCCGGCTTGCTGCGCCGCGAATGGCGAGCCGCGCTAGGGCTCCTCTTGGGAGCGACGCTGCTGGCGGGGGCGGTGGCCTGGCGCTTCTATCAGGCTCGCCCGCTGGCCTTTCCGGCCTGGGTCGATTCCATCCAGCACGTCCTGGTCACAAATCAGATCATGGAAACCGGCGGCCTGCCGGATACGATGCTCCCTTATCTGAACGCTCCTTTTTATTACCATTACGGCTTCCACCTGGTGGCGGCGGCCTTTACCCGCTGGAGCGGCATGGTTCCCGACCAGGCCGTGCTGTGGCTGGGCCAGGTCATCAATGCGCTGGTAGGTCTGGGCGTGTACCGCCTGGGGCGCTCGCTGAACCTGCCCCGAGGCGGCTCGTTGACGGCGGCCTTGCTGACCGCGTTTGTCATGCAAATGCCCGCCTATTACCTCACCTGGGGGCGCTTCACCCTGCTCACCGGGCTGGTGGTGCTGCTGCCAACAATGGCTGCCGCTCTGGACGCGCGTCGCGAGCCGGAAAACTCGGGGGGCTTGCTACGCCTGGGACTGCTGACTGCCGGGTTATGCCTCACGCATTACCTTGCCGTGGTGATGCTGGCGCTGTTCTTGCTGGGGTTGGGTCTCGAAGCCTTGTTCCGCGACCTGCGCGCCCGCAGGCCCATCCTCCGCTTCACCTCCTTGCGCCTGGCGGCTCCCCCGCTGCTGGGAGCGCTGGCAGCCCTGCCCTGGCTCTTGCGGGTTCTGCAAAACCAGTCCGCTTCGGTAGATGTGATCCTGCCGGGAGAAAGCGCACCAAATTGGTCTTATCTCACCTACCTGCTAGGCCCGCGTTACAGCCACATCCTGATGGGCATGGCAGCAGGGGCCTTCGTCTTCAGCCTGGGGCTGCTGGCGCTGGAAATGCTGCGCAAGCGCGCGGCTGAAAACACCGCTCCGCGAGCGCTCTTTGCCGCCTGGACGCTGCTGCTCCTCCTGCTGGCCCTGCCCTTTGGCCTGCGCCTGGGGCCATTCCGCCCTGATCACTACGTGATTGTGCTGTTTCTGCCTGCTTCCATCTGGTTGGGCGGGCTGCTGGCCGAAAGCGCTGCCGCGCTTACCCGGCGCTGGGGCCGCTGGGCGGGCTGGGGCGCGCTGTTGCTGGTGGCGGGACTGCTGGTGGGCTGGGGCTTGCGTGAGTCGTGCAGTGTGCTCAACCCGGTTACCTTGATTGCCGACAAAATTGACCGCGCCGCCCTGGATTGGGTAACGCAGAACGTGCCCGCGACCGGTAAATTCTATATCAATACTGCGCACTGGCAGAGCGGCGCCTATCGCGGGGTGGACGGCGGCGCGTGGATCATCCCCTACACGGGCCGCGGGGCTTTGCTACCCCCAATTTCATATATGTGGACGGACGAAGAAGAGTATACTCAAATAAACGCTTGGGCCGCAAAGACGGCCCAACTCGAAGGCTGCACGCCCGATTTCTGGCAGATGGTGCGCGAGGCAGGCCTGACCCATGTGTACTTGCGCCAGGGGCGCGGGACGTTGCAGCCGGATATGTTAGCCGACTGCCCGCGCTTGCGGGTCATTTACAGCGAAGGAGGCGTGTGGATCTACGAGATTCTGCTTCCATAGAACCGGTGGGCATCACACTATGAATGCTCTCTGAGGATTGCCGTGTTAGGTGCCTCTAAACGCGAGTCGATCCCTGGCGACGCATTGTGAAATTTGCCACCAACTACCGGCTTATGATATACTTAATCGGACTAGCAAGAGAAATAAGATAAATTTGGAAGGATTTGATATGCTCGCGCCATACATCCCCCTGGTCGTGATTATTCTCCTTGCGGTTGTGCTGGCAGTGCTGGTGGTGGTCATTGGACATTCCTTTGGCCCGCGCCGCCCCACACCCAAAAAAGCGCTTCCTTATGAATCCGGCATGGTGCCCTATGGCCCCGGTACGCGCCGGATGACGGTCCGATATTACTTGATCGCCGTCTTATTCATTCTATTCGATATCGAAGTGGTGTTCTTCATGCCCTGGGCAGTTACCTTCCGCGACTTAGGCTGGCAGGGCTTCGCGCTCATGATGGCGTTTGTGGTTGTCTTAGAGGTAGCTCACTTATATGCGTGGAAAAAAGGAGCGCTGGAATGGGAGTAGAACAGAAACTTGGCAATATGGGGGTCGTTACCACCCGGTTGGAGCAACTGGTAAACTGGTCGCGCACCAATGCCATGTGGCCCATGTTGTTTGGCCTGGCCTGTTGCGCCATTGAAATGATGGCTGCCCAGGCTGCCAACTACGACATGAGCCGCTTTGGTATGGAACTCATGCGCGCCAGCCCGCGCCAGTCGGATCTAATGATTGTGGCGGGGCGGGTGAGCCGCAAGATGGGCCCCGTGCTGCGCCGCCTGTACGATCAAATGCCTTATCCCAAGTGGGTCATCGCCATGGGCGACTGCGCTTCCTGTGGAGGTGTCTTCAATAACTATGCCATTTTCCAGGGCGTGGATGAGATCGTCCCGGTGGATGTGTATGTCGCCGGCTGTCCCCCGCGCCCCGAAGGCCTCATCCACGGCGTGTTGACCCTGCACGACAAGGTCAATCACGAGAAACTGAGCAAGTGGGCGTAAAGGAGCGGCATGGACGAAAAACTCTCCCCCATCGTAACCGCTTTAACAGAACGTTTTGGCTGTGAGGCGCAAGAATTCCGCGGCGAAATCAGACTGATCGTCTCGGCGGAGAAACTGACCGGCCTGTTGCAAACCTTGCGCGACGAGTTTTCTTTTGAACAACTGGTGGACGTCACCGCGGTGGATTATTACCCGCAGGAAGCGCCGCGTTTTCACGTGGTTTATCACGTTCGCTCGCTCAGCCAGGGCCTGGTGTTGTGCTTGCGCGTGCCGTTGGATGGCAACGCCCCCAGCGTGCCCACCTCCGAAGGCGTCTATCCCAGCGCCAACTGGTATGAGCGCGAGGTGTTCGATATGTTTGGGGTCACCTTCACAGGGCATTCCGACATGCGCCGCATCGTCATGCCCGCCGACTGGCAGGGCCACCCCCTGCGTAAAGATTTCCCGCTGGGGTACGAAGAAGTGCAGTTCACTTTCAACTACGATACCGTCAGCGTGCGCAAACCGCATCCCAAGGAGTAACACAACTCTATGACCGACATTCGTGAAGTCACAGTAGATGAGTTGAAGCACCTGGTTTCGGAACGCGCCGCGCAGGGCGAAACCATGCTGCTGAACATGGGCCCGCAACATCCCAGCACCCACGGTGTGCTGCGCTTGCTGCTGGAACTGGACGGCGAAATCGTCGTCAGTTGCATCCCCGATATCGGCTTCCTGCACACCGGCGTGGAAAAGAACATGGAAGCCAAGAATTACCAGCAAGCCGAGGTGATGACCGACCGGCTGGATTACCTCCATCCCATCGGCAACAATCTGGTGTACTGCATGGCGGTCGAAAAACTCTGCGATCTGGACGTGCCCCCGCGCGCCCAGGCCATCCGCGTGATTTTGGCTGAACTCACCCGCCTTGGTTCGCACCTCATCTGGTTGGGCACCTCGGCCCTCGATCTGGCTGCCATGTCGGTGTTTCTCTATACCATGCGCGAGCGCGAGAAAATTCTGGACATCTTCGAGCTGGTCTCGGGTCAGCGCATGATGACCACTTACTTGCGCCCGGGCGGATTGTGGCGCGATGTGCCGGTGGATTTTGAAGAGACTGTCTACAAGTTCATTGATCACATGCCCAGCCAGATCGATGAATATCAGGACTTGCTTGACCACAATGAGCTGTTCATCGATCGCACCAAGGGCATCTCGGTAATCAAGAGCGAAGAAGCGGTGCGCTGGGGCATCACCGGGCCGGTGCTGCGCGCCGGCGGCATGGCTTACGATTTGCGCAAGGCCCTGCCTTATTCAGGCTACGAGCAGTACGACTTCAACATCCCCACCCGCACCGAGGGCGACATCTACGCTCGCTACGCGGTGCGCGTAGATGAGATGCGCGAATCGCTGAAGATCATTCGCCAGGCGATGAACAAACTACCCGCCGGCCCCGTGCGCAGCAACAACCGCAAGTATGTGCCCCCGCCGCGCTCCGAGCTGGGCGTGAGTATGGAAGCGCTCATCCACCACTTCAAGCTGTGGACCGAGGGCTTCACGCCCCCCGTGGGCAGCGTGTACGCGGCGGTCGAGTCGCCGCGCGGTGAGTTGGGCGTGTTCATGGAAAGTGACGGCTCGGCCAAGCCTTACCGGGTGCATTACCGCACCCCTACCTTTGCCAACTTACAGATTATGCCCCTGATCACTCGTGGGTATTTCGTGGCCGACGTGGTCGCCGCGATTGGAAGTATCGACATTGTCCTGGGAGATGCTGACCGGTGAACCAACTCCTCAACCACTACTCCGCTGAAGTGCAGCGCATCCTGGCTAAATATCCGCCGGAGTATAAGCGCTCGGCGGTGATGCCGCTGTTGTATCTGGCCCAGCGCGCCGAAGGCTACGTCGCGAAGCAAGCGCTGGAAGATATTGCTGAAATCGTGGAGATTTCCACCACCGAGGTTTCCTCGATTGTGGGTTTCTACACCCTTTATTACGACCAGCCTGCCGGTCGCTACCGCATTCAGGTGTGTACCGACCTGCCCTGCGCGCTGCGAGGAGCCGACCGCTTCCTGCATGAACTGTGCGAGCGGCTGGAGATTGAAGAGGGCGGCACCACTCCCGACGGGCTGTTCACGGTGGAGGCGGTCAAATGCCTGGCAGCCTGTCACCGCGCGCCCATGTTCCAGGTGCAGGGAGATGGCGATATCGCCTACCACGAAGACCAGACCGTGGAACTGACCCTGGCCTGGATGGACGAGGTCCGCGCGCGAGTGGCGCAGGAGAAGGAGGCCAAATGAGCGAGCATTTCCTTCTACGCCACCGCGACATTCCGGGCATCGACCGTCTGGATGTTTACCGCCAGCACGGCGGGTTTGAGGCGATCAAAAAGGTGCTCACCACCCTGCAGCCCAGCCAGGTGCTCAACGAGGTGAAGGCCTCGGGGCTGCGCGGGCGCGGCGGCGCGGGCTTTCCTACCGGCATCAAGTGGAGCTTCCTGCCCGACAATCTCTGGCCCCATTATGTGGTCTGCAACGCCGACGAATCAGAGCCGGGCACCTTCAAAGACCGCGAAATCATGGAAAGCAACCCCTTCCAATTCCTGGAAGGCCTGATGATCGCTGCTTATGCCGTGCAGGCCAAGGTGGCCTATGTTTACTTGCGCGGCGAGTTCTGGCAGGTGGCGAACTTCCTGGATGAGAAAATCGCCGAGATGGAGGCCGCCGGGCTGTTGGGCGATAACCTCTTCGGCACCCAGACCTCCATCCGCCTGTACACCCATCTGGGCGCGGGCGCCTACATCTGCGGCGAAGAAACGGCCTTGCTCGAGTCGCTGGAAGGCAAGCTGGGCCAGCCCCGCCTGCGCCCGCCTTTCCCGGCTGTGTATGGCCTGTATGGCAAGCCCACCGTGGTTAACAACGTGGAAACCCTCACCAACCTGCCGCCCATCCTCGAGAAGGGTGCGGCCTGGTACAAGTCCTTGGGCACCGAAAAGAGCCCCGGTGTGAAGATCTTCAGCCTGTCGGGCAACGTGCAGCGCCCCGGCAATTACGAGCTGCCTTTAGGAACCACCTTCCGCGAGTTAATTTACACGCACGGCGGCGGGCTGGCCGAGGGCCGCAAGGTCAAAGCCATCCTCCCGGCGGGCGCCTCCTCCAGCATCGTGCGCGTCGATGACGACAAGGTCCTGGACACCCCCATGGATTACGAATCCGTGGCCGCCATCGGCTCTCAGTTAGGTTCGGCCTCGGTCATCGTCTGTGATGACACGGTCAACATGGCCTGGCTGGTGGAAAAAACGGTCAATTTCTTCAAACACGAGTCCTGCGGCAAATGCACGCCCTGCCGCGAAGGTACTTTCTGGATGAATCGTATCGCCGGGCGCATTGCTTCGGGCAAGGGCACAGCCGCAGACATCGACTTGCTGAACGATGTGGCCCGCCAGATTGCCGGCAAGTGCCTGTGCGCCCTGGGCGAGTTCAGCGTCATGGCGGTCCAAACCGGCATCGCGCAGTTCCGCCCCGATTTTGAAGAGAAAGTCCAAGGTCAACCAACTGCGAGGGTTTAATGGCAAAAGAAGTAACCCTGACGATTAATGGAAAGAGCGTGACTGTTCCGGCGGGAACCCTGGTGGTGGATGCGGCCAAACGGGTCGGCATCGACATCCCGGTGTTCTGCTATCACCCAAAGATGGAGCCGGTGGGCATGTGCCGCATGTGCCTGGTGGAAATTGGACGCCCGGTCATCGACCGCGCCACGGGCCAGGTTGTGATGGATGAGAACGGCAAGCCCAAGATGCAGTTTGGCCCCAAGCTGGAGACAAGCTGCACCACGCCTGTCTCAGAAGGAATGGCGGTGGTCACCGACTCGGTCAAGGCCGTGGACGGCCGCCGCGAGATAATCGAGTTCATTCTCACTTCTCATCCCCTCGACTGCCCCATCTGCGATAAGGGCGGCGAATGCCCCCTGCAGAACCTGACTATGGCCCACGGGCCTGGAGAGAGCCGCTTCTTGATCGACGAAAAGATGAAGCTGGCCAAGCACGTTCCCTTGGGCGAGCTGATCATCCTGGACCGCGAGCGCTGCATTCAATGCGCCCGCTGCGTGCGCTTCCAGTCCGATATCGCCGGCGATCCGGTCATTGGTTTCAATCATCGCGGGCGTGCCCTGGAAATCGTCACCCACTCCGAGCCGGGCTTCGACTCGTACTTCTCCGGCAACACTACCGACATTTGCCCGGTGGGCGCGCTGACCACGGCGGACTTCCGCTTTGGAGCGCGCCCCTGGGAGCAGAAACCCGCCGCTTCGCTGTGCTCGCACTGCCCGGTGGGCTGCAACATGACCTACAACGTGCGCCGCGAGGCGGCCTCGGGCGGCAAACTGGTCATCAAGCGCGCCATGCCCCGCCAGAACGAGCAGGTCAACGAGATTTGGATGTGTGACAAGGGCCGCTTTGCCTACCACTACGCCGAAAGCCCGGAGCGTCTGAGCAAGCCCCTGGTGCGCAAAGGCGGGCAGTTGGTGGAAGTAGAATGGGACGAAGCCCTGCGCGCTGCTGCCGAAGGTTTGCGCGGCGCGGGGCAGGTTCTGGCGCTGGCGGGCGGTCGCCTGCCCAATGAAGATTTGTTTGCCCTGGGCAAGCTGGGTAAGCCCGTGCTGTATACCCACCACGGCGGCGGCGATTGTGTCGCGCAAGTTGGATTGGGGCCGGACAGCAACCTGGGCGATTTGGGCAAGGGCAGCGTTGTGCTGGTCATTGCTTCCGATTTGCACGAAGAAGCCCCCATCTGGTGGCTGCGCCTCAAAGCCGCGGCCAAACGCGGCGCGCATTTGATCGTGGCCGGGGCGCGCCCCACCCGTTTGGATGAATATGCAGCCCAGGTCATTCGCTACCGTTACGGCGAAGAAACCGCTGTGCTCCGATCCTTCCTGGCCGGCGCCGCCCCGGCTTTTGCCAACGCCGAGAATGCCATCATCTTCTACGGCAACGAGGGGTTAGGCCTGGCCGGTTCCAGCGCTTTGGCGCAAGCCTGTGCCGAACTGCTGGTCAAGACCAACCATACCGGGCGCGCCAACAACGGCCTGGTGGGGGTGTGGGCCAATGCCAACGCTCAGGGCGCCTGGGAGTTAGGCTTCCGTCCCAGCCCCGATTTGGCCGCCGAGTTGGCTGAGGCGGGCGCGGTTTATATTGCCGCTGCCGACCCCGCTGGGGACGACCCCGCCCTGGCTGCCGCGCTGGACAAGGCCGGATTCGTGGTGGTGCAGGAGCTGTTCCTTACTGAGACCGCTGCCCGGGCCGCTGTGGTGCTGCCCGTCCAGGCCAATGTGGAGCGCGAAGGTACCTACGTGTCTGGTGAGCGCCGTGTGCAGCGCTTCTACCCGGTCATTTACCCGCCCGTGGGCACTCGCCCTGACTTTGAGGCCATTGCCCAGGTGGGCGCTTTGATCGATGTGCCCGTGGAAGGGCGCGCGGCGTCGCTGCTGTTCACCAAGCTGGCCGCCGAGGTCAAGGCTTTCAACGGTCTCACCTATCAAGCCCTGGCCAAAAGAGTGGAGCAGTGGCCGCAGGTGGGCCGCGCCGACCTGTACTACGGCGGCACCTCCTACGATAACAAGCTGGGCCTGGGTGTGCAGCTCCCGGCGGCGGGTTGGCAGGGCGGCGCAGCAGAGCAACCCCGCGCCGCAGCTACGCCCCGGTTGGGCGAGCAAGAAGTCTGGCTGGTGCCCGTCACGCGCCTGTATGACAGCGGGCAGACCGTCAAGCATTCCAGGCTGCTCGATCAGCGCCGGGCCAACCCCACCTTGAGCTTGCATCCCGATACCGCTGCAAAGCTGGGCCTGGAGGCGGGCGCGCAGGTGGCCGTGGACGATGTCACCCTGGCGCTTGTCCTGGATGCTTCTGTTCCGGTTGGCGTGGGGCTGGTCCCGCGCAGCACGGGCGTTCCCTTCTCCGCCCCCCGGGCGGTCAAACTCCACCGCGTTGCGGAAACGGCGAGGTAAGCATGATTGGTGAAGTGATACTCGAAGCGTTGTGGAAAGGCGTTTGTGTCTTGCTCTTCTTGACCGCCGGTTTTGCCTACCTGACCCTGTTCGAGCGGCGCGTGCTGGCTCGCTTCCAGGTGCGCTTGGGCCCCAACCGGGCCGGGCCGTTTGGCCTATTCCAGCCGGTGGCAGACGCCTTCAAGCTGATCTTCAAGGAAGAGTTGATCCCCAGTTACGCCGACAAAGTGCTGTTCGTGCTGGCGCCCATCATCACCGTGATTCCCTCGCTCATTGTGCTGGCGGTGGTGCCCTTCGGCGAGCCGATCAACCTGTTTGGCAAGATGGTCAATTCCTATGTGGCGGATGTCAATGTGGGCATCCTCTACATCATGGCGGTGACTTCGATTTCTGTCTATGGCATCACCCTGGCGGGATGGTCGTCGAACAACAAATACGCCACCATGGGCGGGCTGCGCTCGACGGCCCAGATGATCAGCTATGAAATCGCCATGGGCTTCTGTTTCATCGTGCCGGTGCTGCTCTCCGGCTCGATGAGTCTCGTGGATATCGTCCAGCACCAAAAAGAAACCCTGTGGTACATCTTCATGCAGCCCGGCGCCGCGGTGATTTTATTCATCACCATGCTGGCCGAGGTCAACCGCGCCCCCTTCGATATGCCCGAAGCTGAACAGGAACTCACCGCGGGCTACCACTCCGAGTATTCTGGAATGAAGTTCGCGTTATTCTTCATGGCCGAATACATCAAGATGATCGCAGTTTCGGTCATCTTTGTCACCCTGTTCCTGGGCGGGCATCACTTCCCCTTTGTCGATCAAATCCCCGTGATCGGCCCCTACATGGGACCGGTGGTGATGTTAGCCAAGACGGTGGTGATGTTGTTCATTATCGTGTGGATTCGCTCCACCCTGCCGCGCATTCGCTACGACCGCTTGATGGCGTTTGGCTGGAAGATCCTCTTCCCCCTGGCGCTGCTCAGCGTGCTGGTGACGGCTGTGGTGATTTTACTGGTGTAACCAGACGGGAGGATCGCAATGCTCAAAGGATTGTTTGTAACGCTCAAAGAATTGGTCGGCAAGCCGGTCACCGTGAGCTACCCGGAGCAGAAGCGCCCCGTGAGGCCGCGCTTCAAGGGGCGGCACACGCTCAAGCGCTATGAGAATGGTCTGGAAAAGTGCATCGGCTGCGCGTTATGCGCCGCGGCCTGCCCGGCGGATGCCATCTTTGTGGAATCTTCCGAGAACACTGACGAAGAACGCTATTCGCCCGGTGAGCGCTACGCCAGCACCTACGAGATCAACTTCCTGCGCTGCATCTTCTGCGGTTTCTGCGAAGATGCCTGCCCGACCGAAGCCATTGTGTTGGGCGACAACTACGAGCTGTCCTATACCGATCGCGCCAGCGCCATTTATCCAAAGGAACTGCTGCTCGAGCCGGTGCCCGAAGGCGTTCAAACCACGCCGCAACAAACCCCGCCGGGGATGTTCACCCGCTCGGTGCCCGAGATGAAAGATCCGACCGACTGAGCCGGTCACGAGAGGAGAGAGAGATGCTGGTTGTCTTTTTCATTCTGGCCTTTGTGGCGGTGGGCACCGCGGTGAGCATGTTGATCACCCGCAGTTCCATTTACGCGGCTCTGTTCCTGGTACTCAACTTTGCCACGGTGGCGGTGCTGTACCTTATCCTGGGCGCGCCCTTCATCGCCTTGACGCAAATCACCGTGTATGCCGGATCGGTGGTGGTGCTGTTCCTGTTTGTCATCATGCTGCTGGGCGCCGAGCGCCTTCCGGGCGGAGAATCGCTCAAGTGGCAGCGCCTGGTCGCCATCGGTCTGGCTATCGTGCTGACAGCGGATTTTGGCGTCAAGATGATTGGTGAAAACACCCTGCTAACTTCCGTCACGGCTCCGCCCGAAGGCTACGGCGCTCCGGCTGAGATTGGAAAAATTCTGTTCACCAAGTACGCGTTCCCGGTGGAAATTACTGCCATCATCCTGCTGGTAGCCGTGGTTGGCGCAATTTTGCTAGCCAAGGCCGATGATAAACCGTCGGTGCGGGAAGGATTGCGAAAGAAAACGGATCAGGAGGGCTAGGCCATGGACTCGATACCTGTCTCTTACTTGCTGGCTTTATCGGCGGTGCTGTTCGTCCTGGGCATTTTGGGCGTGCTGCTCAAGCGCAACGCCCTGGTGGTGTTCATGTCGCTGGAGTTGATGCTCAACTCGGGCAACCTGGCCTTCATCACCTTTGCCCGGTCGTTTGAGGACATTTCCGCCCAGGTGGTGGTGTTCTTTGTCATGACGGTAGCCGCCGCCGAGGTGGCCATTGGCCTGGCCTTGATGGTGGAAATCTTCCGCACCAAGCACAGCATCGACCTGGATCAGATGAATTCTCTCAAGGGCTAGCGGGAGCGAGGAGTTGAAATGCTGCTAGAAGAAACGATCGCTCTAAACCCCATTTACACCCTGGCCCCCGCGCTGGTGTTCCTGCCATTGGCCGGGTTGTTGTTCAACCTGCTCTTTGGCAAGCGCATGAAGCAGGGGGGCGTGGGCGCGGTGGCCAGTCTGGCTTCCGGCATGGCTTTTGCCGTCTCGGTGGCGCTGGCGGTGGCCCTGGCCCAAAACCCGCACCCCGTCAGCTTGCCCTTCCTGCGCTGGATGCAAATCGGCGATTTCAGCGTCGATTGGGCCTTCCGCATCGACACGCTCTCGGTCACCATGATGCTGATCGTCAGCGGGGTGGGCACGCTCATCCACATCTACTCCATCGGCTACATGCGCGAGGATGTGCGCCACAACGAAGACCCCGGGCGTTTCCGCCGCTTCTTCGTCTACCTCAACCTGTTCATCGCCGCCATGATGATCCTGGTCAGCGCCGACAACTACCTCATGCTTTTCGTCGGTTGGGAAGGCGTGGGTCTGTGCTCTTACCTGCTGATCGGTTTCTGGTTTGAAAAGGGCAAGGACGGCATCGCCAACGCCCAGGCTGCCAAGAAGGCCTTTGTGGTCAACCGCATCGGCGACTTCGGCCTGCTCATTGCCCTGTTCCTCATGTTCCGCTCTTTCGGCTCGCTCGATTTCGCCGTGGTCTTTGAAAAGGCTCCCGCGCTGGCAGCCGCCACGCCGGGCGTACTCTTGGCCATGACCCTCTTCATGCTCCTGGGCGTCACCGGCAAATCGGCGCAGATTCCGCTGTACGTGTGGCTGCCGGACGCCATGGCCGGCCCCACCCCGGTTTCGGCGCTGATCCATGCCGCCACAATGGTCACCGCGGGCGTGTACTTGATCGTCCGCTCGCAGGCGCTATACATGCTGGTGCCCGAGGCGCAGACTGCGGTGATGTGGGTAGGGGCAGCCACGGCGCTGTTCGCCGCCACCATCGCAGTGGCGCAGAATGATATCAAAAAAGTGCTGGCCTATTCGACGGTCAGCCAGCTAGGCTTCATGGTGGCGGCAGCCGGCCTGGGTGCCGAAGTGGCCGCCATGTTCCACCTGGCCACCCATGCCTTCTTCAAGGGTCTCCTCTTCCTGGCAGCCGGCTCGGTTATTTTGGGCGTTGAGCACGGCCAGGAACACGCTTACGGGCATGGTGGTGACCATCACCACTTTGATCCGCAAGATATGCGCAACATGGGCGGCCTGCGCAGCCGCATGCCGATCACCTTCGCCGTATACCTGGTCGGCGCGCTGGCCCTGGCGGGCATCGCCCCGCTGGCGGGTTTCTTCTCCAAGGATGAAATTCTGCACGCTGCCCAAAAGGACAACCTGCCGGTGTTCATCATGCTGGTTGTGGCGGCGTTCTTCACCGCCTTCTACATGGGCCGGCAGGTGCTGATGATCTTCTTTGGCCCAGGCCGCACTCGCGCCGCGGGCGCGGCTGTGGAAAGCAAGCCCGTTGTCACAACTCCGCTGGTCATCCTGGCCGTTCTGGCGGCCCTGGGTGGTTTGCTCAACTTCCCCGGCGTGTGGACGCTGGAACACTGGTTGGAGCATTCTCTGGTGGAGGTGCATGCCTCCGAATTCAGCTTTACCACAGCGGGCCTTTCGCTGGGGGTGGCGCTCGTGGGCATCTTCCTGGCCTATCTGCTGTATGGGCGTAAGCCGGCTGTGAAGGCGCAAACGGTCGATCCGCTCGGCGCGCGCTTGGGCGGGCTGTGGGGCTGGATGGAATCCAAATGGAAGATCGACGAGCTCTATGACGCCGTGATCGTCCGCCCATACAAAGCCCTGGCGCATTTCCTGGCCAATCCCGTCGATTTGGGCGTGGTCGATAATATCTCCGGCGGGTTGGCCTGGTTGATGCGCTCGATGGGCCTGCTCCTGGGCCGCTGGCAAACCGGCTTCGTTCGCTCCTATGCGCTGGCGGTGCTGCTGGGCGTGGTGCTCATCCTCACTTACCTGGTCTGGCGGTGATCGATATGAACTATATTCTCCTTTTGCTGACCGCTTCTCCCCTGGTTGGGTTCCTGGTGATCCTCTTCTTGAAAGAGGAGCACAAGAGCGCCATTCGCTGGACGGCCTTGCTCACCTCTCTGGCGACCTTCGGCTTGTCGCTGGCCTTGCTGCCCGGTTTTGATGCGCAAAACCCCGACTTGCAGTATACGCTGCGCATCTCCTGGTTGCAGGTGGGCGGCGCAGATATCTCCCTCAGCCTGGGCGTGGACGGCATCAGCCTGATGATGGTGCTGCTGACCACCTTCCTCACGCCGCTGGCCCTGCTTTCCACCTGGGAAGCGATCACCGACAAAGTCAGGGGCTTCAACATCTTCTTCCTGCTCCTCGAAGTGGGTATGTTGGGTGTGTTCCTGGCGCAAGACCTGGTGCTCTTCTACATCTTCTGGGAGTTCACCCTCATCCCCATGTACTTCCTCATCGGCATTTGGGGCGGGGCGCGCCGGGTATATGCGGCGGTCAAGTTCTTCCTCTTCACCATGTTCGGCTCGGTGCTCATGCTCCTGGCCATTCTCTACCTGGGCCTGACGGCGGGCACTTTCAATCTGCCGCAGTTGGCTGAGCAGCGCGCGCTGTTCGCCGGGGCGCAGTTGTGGTTGTATCTGGCCTTTGGCATGGCTTTTGCCATCAAAGTGCCCCTGTGGCCCCTGCATTCCTGGCTGCCCGACGCCCACGTCGAAGCACCCACAGCCGGCTCGGTCATTCTGGCCGGCGTTCTACTCAAGATGGGCACCTACGGCTTCCTGCGCTTCAACCTGCCTCTCTTCCCCGAGGCCGCCGTGCAAACGGCCCCCTACCTGGCCATTCTGGCGGTCATCGGCATCATCTACGGCGCGTTTGTAGCCTTCCGCCAGCCGGACGTGAAGAAGCTGGTGGCCTATTCTTCGGTCAGCCACCTGGGCTTTGTCATGCTGGGCATTGCCGCCCTCACCCCGCAGGCCCTGGCAGGCAGCGTCTTGCAGATGGTCAATCACGGCCTCAGCACCGGCGCCTTGTTCTTGATCGTCGGTATGCTCTATGAGCGCCGCCACACCCGCGAGATGGCCGCTTTCGGCGGTATTTGGAAGGTCGTGCCGGTCATGGGCGCGTTGATGCTCATCACGGCGCTCTCATCGGCGGGCTTGCCCGGCCTGAACGGCTTTGTGGGCGAGTTCACCATCCTGTTAGGCTCGTTTGCCTCGCCCGTGCTCAACAGCCCCTGGTTTGCCGGGGTAGCCACCGTGGGCGTCATCCTTGCGGCGGTCTACCTGCTGGTGATGTTTGAGAAAGTGTTCCTGGGGCCGCTCAAGCATGACGAGAACCGCGGGCTCAAGGACATCTCCGCGCGCGAACTACTGACAGTGGTTCCCGTGCTGCTGGTCGTCTTGTGGATCGGCCTGTACCCCCAGCCGTTCTTCAACCTGATTAATCCAAGTGTCGAGCGCCTGGCCGAGCTGGTTCAAACAGCCGCGCTGGCAATTCACTAAGCGGGAGGTGAGGGAAATGTTGACCTTTAACGATCTGGTGACCCTGCTCCCGGTGCTGGTTCTGGTGGTATGGGCCGTGGTGCTGCTGGTGATTGACCTGTTCATCCCCAAAACCCGCAAAGGCTGGACGGCCGTGCTGGCTGCGGCGGGCCTGGCGGCCTCGCTGGGCGTCAACCTGGCCCTCAGCTCGCAGCCCTCGGTGGCCCTCGAAGGGCGCGTAGCCTTCAATGGCATGGCTGTGCTAGATGGCTTTGCCTCGTTTGCCAACGCGCTCATCATCGCTTGCTCGCTGGCCGGAATCGCCCTGGCCTATGACTTCCTCAAACGCATGGGCATGGAGCGCGGCGAGTACTACGTTCTGATGATGTTCTCGACCGCGGGCATGATGCTGCTGGTGCAGGCCTATGATTTGATTGTGCTGTTCCTGGCCATGGAACTGCTCTCCATCCCCTTGTACGTCATGGCCGGGCTGGCCCGCCCGCGCCTCGATTCCGAAGAGTCGGCCCTCAAGTACTTCCTCTTGGGCACGTTCTCCTCGGCCTTCTTACTCTACGGCATCGCCCTCATCTACGGCGGCACCGCCCGCACCGACCTGCAGGGCATCATTGCCGCGGCCCAATCGGCCCCCGTCGACCCCACCCTGTTCCTCATCGGCGCGGCCATGGTCTTTGTCGGTCTGGCCTTCAAGCTCTCCGCGGTGCCCTTCCACATGTGGGCCCCGGACGTGTATCAAGGCGCGCCCACCCCGGTGACCGGCTGGATGGCCGTGGGCGTCAAGGTGGCGGGTTTGGCGGCCTTGCTGCGCGTGTTCGTCATGGCTTTCCCCTCCCTCTCGGCGGATCTGTCGCCCGTGCTGGGAGCTGTGGCCGCCGCGACCATGATTGTCGGCAATCTGGCGGCGGTGGTGCAAAACAACATCAAGCGCCTGTTGGCTTATTCTAGCATTGCCAATGTGGGTTACCTGCTGATGGCTTTTGTGCCTTACGCCAACGGTCAGGTGGTATCGGACGCGGTGGCAGGGGCTTTATTCTTCATGGTGGGCTATGCCTTCAACAGCTTTGCGGCCTGGGCCGTGGTAGCTGCTGTGGAGCACAAGGACGGTGGGCAGATGATTGACGATTTTGCCGGGCTGGGGCGCAAGTATCCCTGGCTGGGCATCGCCATGACCATCGCCATGCTCTCGTTCACCGGCGTGCCGCTCACCCTGGGCTTCTGGGGCAAGTTCTATATCTTCCGCGCCGCGCTGGAAGGCGGTTCGGTGGCCCTGGCCCTGGTCGGCCTGCTCACCTCGCTGCTCTCCGCCTACTACTACCTGCGCGTAGTGGTGGTCATGTACATGAAGCCCGGCGACCCCGAAGCGCGCCGCGAACCGTGGGTCAACGTCCTGGCGATCGTCTCCGCGGCGGGAGCCCTGCTGCTGGCCTTCGTCCCCGGCCCCCTGCTAGATTTGGCCACCAAAGCCATCCTAAGATTGCTGTAAACGCTCCTCTGAGACCCTAAGGTTTTTCTTCAAACCTTAGGGCCTTTTGTTTGGAATGTCACCCATCAGACCCTAAGGGTTTTCCGAAACCCTTAGGGTCTAAATTATGGCTATAATCAAATTGTTCATTTGGAGATTCATTAGGAGGCCCCCCATGAAATTCGGTGTTTCTTTTCCCTACACCACCCCGCGCACGGTTGCCCGGCTGGCCCAACTGGCCGAAGAATCCGGCTGGGATGGCTGCTTCCTCGGCGACGCCATCTGGACCGAAGACCCCATGATCAGCCTGGCTGCCGCCGCCATGACCACCACCCGCGTGCGCCTGGGTACCATGATCGTGCCCGTGCCGTTGCGCAAGCCCTGGAAGCTGGCCAGTGAAACCCTGGCCCTCGATCACCTCTCCAGCGGGCGCATGATCTTGGGCATGGGCGCCGGGGCCGTGTGGATGGGCTGGTACGCCTTCCCCGACGAGATCACCGACAAGCACGCCCGCGCCGAGATGTTGGATGAGACCATCGACATCCTGACGCTGCTCTACCAGCGCAAGCAATTTGATTATGACGGTAAGCACTTCCACCTCAAACTGACCGCCATGGACGAGATGCACTACCCGCCGAAACCGGTGCAGCAGCCGCGCATCCCCCTGTGGGTGGTGGGCATTTGGCCGCGCATGAAATCGATGGAGCGCGTCCTCAAAGCCGACGGCGTCTTCGTCGAAGTGTGGAACGAGCAGGGCCAGGGACAAGAGACGTCTGCCGCCGATATCCGCGCCATCCAGGCCTATGTGGCTGCCAACCGCACCCTCACCACGCCCTTTGACATCGTGGTCAGCGGCAACACAGACGGCGCCGATCGCGCTGCGCAGCAGGCCAGGCTGGGGCCGTTGGCCGAGTCAGGCGCCACCTGGTGGATCGAGACCCTCTTCACGGTATCAGAGGAAGCCGCTATCGAAAGAATCCGCCAGGGCCCGCCGGTTGCATGACAACCTAGACCCTAAGGGTTTCGGTTACGGAAAACCCTTAGGGTCTTTTATTCAAACTCAAGCCGGCCCCTGCAACTCCCTCAGCGTCCAGATGTGCCGGTCGGGCTGGTACGTCAGCCGCACATAACCCGTATCGCCAAACGCCACGCTGAAGCCCTGGCGGTTGCCGTAAGGCGCTGCGCCCATCATCGTGCGCAAGGCATAATTCAACACCCCGCCGTGCGCCACAACCAGGACATTCTCCAACCCCATGCGCACCACGCGGTCCACGGCCCGGGCCGCGCGTGCAAACAGCTCCCATTCGC
>JAEXTI010000347.1 GCA_023406965.1 Chloroflexota bacterium | reverse complement strand
TCACGGCTTTTCCCTGCCCATCCATAACCAGCGGCTCGATCGTCGGCGTGGGGCTGGGCGCCATCACTGCCAGAGTCGGCACTGAGGATGGCTGCGTGGCGGGGCGCGTCTTGTCCATGCGCAGCGTCTGATCGGGCGGCCAGGTCGCCCAGGCCCCCAGTCCCGCCATCCAAGCCAGCAGTACCAAAGCCAGCATTGCCGCCGCCAGGATCATGCGCTGTTCTCGGTTGACTCGGGGTAAAGCCGCCTCGCCCGCCGGAACCCGCCTGCGTTCCAAAGGAGGCAACGGCTGGCTGCGGGCATGCTCGCGGAAGGTCTCGCGCAGCGCTTCTTCCAGCCCGCGCAGTTCATCCTGCTCGCGGCGGCAGTCCGCGCAGCATTCCAGATGTCGCCGCAGCCCCGCCGCCTGATCCTCGGCCAACAGCCCGTCCGCCTCGCGCAGCAAAGCCTGCCTGGCCTGTTCGTGGTTGAGTTCACTCATTGTTCCAACCTCCCGGCTGATCCCCGCTGCCCGCGAGCGCCGCTTTCAAACGCGCCCGGGCGGTGTTCAGCCGCGAATGCACCGTCCCCTCGTTGATTTCCAGAATTTGCGCAATCTCGCCCACCGGCAGGTTGTGGTAATAGCGCAGGATCACCGGCAGGCGCTGTTTTTCGCCCAATGCCTGCACCGCCGCCCAAACCTTGCGGCGGCCCTCGTGCGCAATCACCGCCTCCTCCACCGCCGGGGCGGAGCGCTCCAACGAAAGCATCCCCGCCAGCAGTTCATGCAGGCGCTGCCGGGCGCGCAGCTTGCGCAGCCTGCCCCGGCACACATTCAACGTCAGTGTATATATCCAGGTAGTCAAAGCCGCCTCGCCGCGGAACTGTCCCAATCGGCTCACTGCCGCCCACAAGGCCTCCTGCGCCGCCTCCCCGGCTTCCGCCGGGTCATCCAAAATAGAAACCGCCAGCCGGAACACCACGGGATGGGACTGTTCCACGAAGGCTGCAATCGCATCCTGGTCACCCGCAAGGCATTGAGCAATCAACACAGCCGTTTCCATCTTGGTTTATCTGAATATTTAGATGCAGGTCAACGGGAAAACCTTCAATTGTTATTCCTGATCGTGCATCAGCAATTTAAGTATTTCGTGCCCTTTCGGGTCATCCAAGTCGCAAAGCAATGTTCGAACTGTATCCCTATCATTCCAGTCATCACTTTTTCCAAGTCGATCACAAATCATCCAAAATAAATCGGGGGATTCATGGTAAAGGAACAAACCAGCTTTAAGCCGAGTAGAGGTGAATGCCAGATGGTTTTCCTCATACATCCATCTTGCCAGGTCAATCCGCTCTGTGAAACTCGCTTGAGTTAGAAACTGATCAAAACATTCAATCTCAACCCAATGTTCCCGCAATAAGATATGGTTTGTCAGTTGTACTTTTGCTTCCTGCAGAAATATGCTCATTGTGGGTTACTCGTTAAATAGGTCTTCCTGGTCCGCGATCCGATCCGACTCCTCACCCGCGGGATAGATTAACCACGTCAGGAACTCCGTGTTCCCCTTCGGCCCCTTCAACGTAGAACGCACCAGCCCACGCGTGCCAAATCCGGCCTCCCGCGCATAGCCCAGCACCTCCTCCACCACCCGCCGGTGAATGCGCCCATCCTGGATCACCCCTTCCCCCCGGCTCACCTCTTCCCGCTCGGCCTCAAACTGCGGCTTGATCAACGCCACCACCTGCCCGCCGCCCGGCCCAAACCAACCTCGCACCACCGGTAGGAGTACCTTGAGCGAGATGAACGACGCGTCGATCGTCACCAGTCCCACCGGCTCCGGCAGCGCCTCCACATAGCGTGCGTTGGTGCGTTCCATCACCACCACCCGCGGGTCGCTGCGCAGCTTCCAATCCAAAATGCCGTAACCCACATCCAGGGCGTAGACCTTGCTCGCCCCGTGCTGCAAGAGGCAGTCCGTGAAGCCCCCAGTCGAGGCGCCCAAATCCGCGCACACCTGCCCGCCCAAATCGCCCAGCCCAAAAGCCAGCAGGGCTGGATCCAGCTTCTCCCCGCCCCTCGAAACAAAGCGAGCGGGCTGCTCCAATTCCACCACGGCGTCCGCGTCCACCTTGCGTCCCGCCTCGCGCACCAACTCGCCGCTCACGCGCACCTTGCCCGCCATGATCAACGATTGCGCCAGCGCACGGCTCTCCGCCAGCCCGCGTTCCGCCACCAACACATCCAACCGCACCTTGGTCATGTATCTATTGTACTCGCTCTCGGCCTGTCCGCTGCCCGTTGTGCTTCATTGGGAATTGCCGCGGTAGCGGTAGGGGCGCAGCGAGAGGCGAAGACAAGCGAATCTACCCGAATCGCGCTGCGCCCTCGCAATAAATTCGTGAACGGGCACAGCTAGACTCTGGATAATTTCCATGATTTCGGCCACCGCTGTGCCTCTACCAGATAATTCCTCTCTTCCATTCGTGAAATTCGTGGAAGAAATTCTTTTCTTCATTCGCGGATAGCTTTCCTCTCTTCACCCGAGATATGCTATCATTAACCCATGCTCAAAGCCCTCCTCAAATCCATGCGCCTGCGCCAATGGACCAAGAACGCCTTCGTTCTGGCCGCCGTCGTCTTCGACCGCCAGCTCAGCATCTCCAACCCCACCCCCCTGCTGCGCTCGCTGGCTGCCGTCCTCCTCTTCTGCCTCATCTCCAGCAGCGTCTACATCATCAACGACCTGCTCGACATCCAGGCCGACCGCCAGCACCCCGTCAAGCGTAACCGCCCCATCGCCTCGGGTAAATTGCCCATCCCGGTTGCCATCGTCGCCGCCGTGGTGTTCATCCTCGTCTCCCTCTCCCTGGCCTACCTCCTGACCCCTGATTTAGCAATCATCATCCTGCTGTACTTTGTCATGAACCTGGCGTATTCCAAGTGGCTCAAGCACATCCCCATGCTGGACGTGCTCATCATCGCCGCCGGGTTCGTCCTGCGCGTCGGCGCCGGCGTGGTGGTCATCAGTGTCGAGCGTTTCTCCCCCTGGCTCTACATGGTCATGACCCTCGCCGCCCTGTACATCGGCTTTGGCAAGCGCCGCGCCGAGCTCACCCTGCTCACCGACAAGGCCAACGCTCACCGCCGCGTGCTGGATGGCTACAACCTGCCCCTCCTCGACCATCTCATCACCATCGTCTCCAGCTCCACCATTCTCACCTACAGCCTCTACACCTTCTCTGCGCCCAACCTGCCAGAAAACCACACCATGATGCTCACCATCCCCTTTGTGCTCTACGGCATTTTCCGCTACATGTACCTCATCCATGTGGCGGGCAAGGGCGGCGAACCCGAAGAACTGCTCCTCTCCGACCGTCCGTTGCAGATCGACATCATCCTGTGGATCGCTTCCGTGCTGGTCATTTTCTACGCCTTCTAAGCTATGCCAGCCATTGCCGCCTGGGCCCCCGGAAAGATCATCCTCTTTGGCGAGCATGCAGTCGTCTACCACCGCCCCGCCATCGCCGTGCCTGTCAGCGACGTCCAGGCTCGCGCCGTCATCCTCCCCAACCCGCTCGGGCAGCCCGGCTCGGTGCAAATCGACGCGCCCGACATCGGCTTGAACGCTCTCCTTTCTGAACTCCCCCTCGAAAACCCCCTGGTCACCTCCATTCTGGCCGTCCAGGAAATGCTAGACCTTTCCGCCCTGCCTGCTTTCAAAATCCGTATCACATCCACCATTCCCATCGCCGCGGGTCTCGGCTCCGGCGCTGCCATCTCCGCGGCCATCGCCCGGGCCGTCTCCAACTTCCTCGGCCATCCCCTCAGTGACTCGCAAGTCTCCGAAATTGCCTACCGCGTCGACCAGTACTACCACGGCACGCCCTCCGGCATCGACAACACCGTCATCGCCCACAACCGCCCGGTGTACTTC
>JAEXTI010000319.1 GCA_023406965.1 Chloroflexota bacterium | reverse complement strand
GCTTTGCGCAGCGTGGCGCCCAGCCGGGCGCCCAGCGCGGCTTCGTTGACGCGGTTGCTGCCGCTGACCAGCACCAGAATGGGCTGGCCGGGCGGGTCGAGGACGAAGACTAAAGACTTGACAATCTGGCCGACGGTGCTGCCCACGGCCTGGGCGGCCTCGACGGCGGTGCGGGTGCTGTCGGGCATTTCGCGCACCTGCGCCTCACAACCGGCGGATTGCAGGGCTTGTTGAATTTTCTCGGCTTGAGGATGCATGGGATTACTCCTGTGAAGAAGATGCGGAAGCAAGGCGGCGGTCTTCGATGATACGCAGCAGAATGACGCTGGCTATGACCAGCAGCGCGCCGCCGACCTGGGCCAGGGTGAAGCGCTCGTCCAAAAGCAGGTAGGACTGCGCTGCGGTGAAGGAAGGTTCCAGCGAGGCGATCAGGTTGGCCGCCGCCGCGGGAAGGTAATTCAGGCTGAGGGTATATAGGCCGTATCCGCCCAGGGTGGGGCCAATGGCCAGGAGGAAGAGCAGCCCCCAGCCTTCGGCTGAGTCCTTCAGCCAGAACAAATCCCCGCTCTGCCCGCTGACGATATTATAGCCCAGCAGAAACAGCGCGGCGAAGCCAAAGGTGTAGCACAGGGCAGTCCACGAATTCAGTCCGCGGTTGGAAGCGGATTTGCCCATCAGGCTGTAGGCGGCGAAGGCCACACCCGAGAGGATGCCGGTGATGATGCCCAACGGGTTGAGCCGCCAGACTTGCGGGTCGTGCGCCCCGGCGACAAAGATGCAGCCGATAAAGCTCAAAGCGATGACCCCCGCGCGGGCGCGGTCCAGCTTCTCGCCCAGCAGCCGCCAGGCCAGCAGGGCGGTAAAGGCTGGGGAGGAGTAGGCCAACACGGTGGATACGGCAGCTCCGTTGAGAGCTACCGAAAAGGTCCACAAGCTGTTGAAAACCGACAGAATGAAGCCATAGATCAGCAAGAAACGAAGCTGACTGGAGGGCACGCGAAATAATCGCCGGGCAAATAGCAAAAAGACCAGTGCCATACTGCCCGAGGCGAATAGATCCCGCCAGAAGGCCAGGATTAACGGGGGCATGTGGTAGTGGACGGTGAGATAACGGATCAGGATTCCGGTGGTGGACCAGATGACGGTTCCGACGAGGGCAATGGCGTATCCGCGGGAAAGACGAGACATGGGCGCTAAGCAGCCAGGCGCTCGACGAGATTGACGATCTGCCTGAAACCTTTCTGGAACGGAGGGATTTCGATGAATTCATCCACGGTGTGGGCGCGCCCGCCACCGGTCAAGCCGAGCGTAACAGCCGGGTAACCCAGGCTGAGGGGGATGTTGGCATCGGTAGAGGCGATGTCCAGGCGGGCAGTGATACCTAGATCGGCCAGGGTGGCCTGGGCGGCAGCAACCAGCGGGTGAGTAGGTGGGATTTCGCCCGCGGGGCGGCGGCCCACCACCTGCACCTCGATGTCGACGCCTTCAGTGATGGATGCCAGGCGGCGGTTGACTCTTGTCTTCAGACGCTCCAGAGCCTTGGCCCCTTCGGAGCGCAGGTCAATTTCCATCCAGGCTTCGGAGGCGATGGTGTTGATTGAGGTGCCGCCTTCCACCCTGCCAATGTTAAGCGTAGTGCGCGGCGTGGCGGGCACGCGGGTGGAGGCTACGCGGCTGCCCAGGCGCATGAGCTGGTGGATGGCAGAGGGGCGACCGTAATCGACCCAGGAATGCCCGCCCTGTGCCCGCGCGGTGACCCGTAGCCGCTCCACCCCCAGCCCACGATGCAAAATGGTTCCCAGGCCATGTCCTTCCAGAGAGATATACGCCTGGGGGCGGCCCTCAAAGCGCTCGACCACAGCCTGGATGCCGCGCAGGTTGCCCAGCCCTTCTTCGCCGGTGGTAGCCACCAGCCAGATGTCTCCCGGAAAGCGCAACGCTTGCGTTTTGAGGAGTTCAGCCAGGCCAAGCACCGCGGCCACGCCCAGCGAGTTGTCGCCAATGCCGGGGCCGCTGATGCGGTCGTCTTGACGGGTGAGGGTGAGCGGGACTTCCAGCGGGAAGACCGTATCCAGGTGCGCGCTGATGACCAGCGGGGCGGCGCTGCCCGTTCCGGGCCAACAGCCGAGCACGTTCCCGGCAGCGTCCATGTTGATGTTGGCAAGGTTGAGCGCGCGGAACTGCTCCATGACCCAGGCGGCGCGGCGGCTCTCGTCAAAGGTGGGGGCGGCGATTTGCTGGATGCGGCAAGCCGTCTCCAGGATGTGATCGATGAAACCGGTAGTGTATGCGATCATGCCCGGCGCACCATGTCGCGCAGCGCTTCCAGGCGGGCACGGGCCAGTCCGGGCAGGGCATCCATGGCGTAGAAGGGATGAGTGCCCTCGAAGATGAATGAGGAGGAGATGTTGCCCTGCAGGGCGGCCTGGAGGGGGTCGTAGGCGGCACGCAGACCGGCCAGGAAGCCCCCACAGAAGGCATCACCGGCTCCGGTACGACTGCGAATGGCGGCGGGGTAGGCGGGGATGATCCAGTGCGTGCGGGTGGGGCGCTCGTAGACGTATTGCCCGCTGGGCCCGCGCTTGACCACCACGGTTTCGCAGCCCAGGGCGGCCAGAGTTTCGGCCATTTCCCATAAATCGTCGGAGCGGCCCGTGAACAATGCACGCAGTTTTTCTTCAGAGCATAAGAAGCCGGTCAAGCCTTGCAGGATAACGGGCATATCGTCCCAAAAGGTGGGATTCATGTAACCGGTGCCTGGGTCGAGGGTGATGGTGTTGATGTGGCCCTGGCGCAAGGTAGGCGGCAGGAGAGTGTGGCTGAGGTAATCGGCGGGACAGATGTGGGCGGCGGTTGCGTCCAGATAGTCGGAGGGCAGGTCGTTTTGGCGCACGGTGGTGATGACCGGGCGAGTACGGCTGTCTACCTGCGGACCGGGTGGCGTGTAGCCTAGCAAGCTCTTGGGAAAGGGCAAGCTCAGGCACGAATACTGCGCCACGGGGTTGTCGTAAACGATGGTCTCTGGATCGGGGTAGGCGGCAAAACGGCGCTGATCGAACAATTCATCCAGACGGCGGATCCCACGACAGTCAAAACCCTGGCGCTGCAACTTATCGATCCATTCCTGGGGATAGTCACGCGCGATGCGTCCAATCAATCCAACACCCCGATCCCAAACTGCCAGGCCGGCCGCGGCATAGAGCAAAGCACCCCCGGCGACATCCTCGAGAGTTTCGCCAGAGGGCAAGATGGTGTATTCGCGGCTGAGACGGCCTGAAATGAGGTAGCGCAGGTGGGGGATGCTGTCCATGATGAGGGGGAAAGGTAGAAAAAAAGGTTTCCGCAGGCTGTGCGAACGGAAACCTTGGATACGATCTAGTGTAACGGCCTAGCGCGCGCCGAAATCGGCCAGCATTTTGAGGACGCCCATCAATCCCAGGCCAACTTTGACGCCATCTCCGGCGGTGAGGGAAGGGCGAGTGCCGGTTTTCTCGGCGTTTTGCACCATGATGACCGCAGCGACTACGCCGACGACTGCTCCAACGACGGCTCCGATTACAATAATTTTGGATTGCCAGTTATTTTTCATGCTTGCCTCGTGAAGTAAGAAATCAAGTCGGGCGGTTTCGCCCTAATTTGCGGCCAAAGGCCTTCACCCCGGCCTGAGCGCTGTTAATCGATAAAACCGGTCGAACGGTCTGGTCTGCAAAACGATGAATGTAAGCCGAGAGGCGCGCCATAAAGGCTTGCCAGCGTACCATCCAACCCGGCATTTTGCGAAGCAGATAGCGCACGCCACGAGTGAGGTAGAACAGGGCCACGATGCTGACCAGGCTGGTGAGAAGGTTTGGAATGATGAGCAAGATGGCAGAAAGGCTGCCCCAGCGGTTGACTTCGGTGCTTTGGTTGACGGTACCGAAAATGGCCAGGCCTGCCAGGCCCAAAACGATCACCAATGCGGCAAAGAGGGGCAACCAAATTTGGTTGCGCACCTGGCGGCGGTGGTTCGCCGCGCGTTCATCGGCAGTCAAAGCTGGCAGGGGGACGTGCTTCTTGTTCGGCATGTCCTTATTTTAGCATGGAATAGTGCTGAAAAGGCAACAGAATGCGGCGCGAAGCGCCACATTCTGTTGCCTTTTCAGATATGAATGTTAACTACTCAGGCCTTGGTAGAAAAGTCCCTTTCCCCAAAAGCTGAGCAGTAACGATGAAAGATTATATTGCTTCGCAGGGGCAGCGTTGTTCCAGGCAGGCGCGGTAGCCGTCGATGTCGATTTGCTTGCGAGCCACGCCGCTTTCGAGAGCTGCGCGGGCCACGGCGGGCGCCTCCCAGTGGCAGACACGCTGGTCGAGCGGCTTGGGCACGATATAATCCCGGCCAAATTCCAGGTGGTCCAGGCCGTAAGCGTGCAAGACTACCGGGGGAACCGGCTGGCGAGCCAGTTCGGCCAGAGCGTGCGATGCGGCGGTCTTCATTGCATCGTTGATGGCCCGGGCGCGAACGTCCAATGCTCCACGGAAGATGAAGGGGAAGCCCAGCACGTTGTTAATCTGGTTGGGATAATCGGAGCGCCCGGTGGCAACGATGGCGTCAGGGCGAGCGGTCCGGGCCAGTTCATACTTGATCTCTGGATCGGGGTTCGCCATGGCAAAGATGATCGGGTCGCGGCGCATGTTCATCAACATTTCAGGAGAGACCACGTTGGCGGCGGAAAGGCCGATAAAAACATCTGCGCCGGGCAACGTTTCGGCCAGGGTGGCCGGGCGCTCGCCCTGGGCAAAACAATCCTTTTCGGGGAACATTTCTTCACGGCGGCCCTGGTAGACCAGCCCGTAGCGGTCGCACATCCAAATGTGGCTGCGCGGCACGCCGATTTTGACCAGTTGGTGGGCGCAGGCCACGGCCGCGGCCCCGCCGCCCGAGAAAACCACCTTGACCTCGTCGATCCGGCGCTGGGTGATTTCGAGCGCGTTGATCAGACCGGCCCCAAGAATGATGGCTGTGCCGTGTTGGTCATCG
>JAEXTI010000316.1 GCA_023406965.1 Chloroflexota bacterium | reverse complement strand
AATCTACGATGCGATCTTCCGAGCCTATTACGACCGCTGATCGCCAAGGATGCTGAATGTCTGAACCAAAAACGATTTTTATCTCTGCCGATCATGGCCTGTCGCTGGTGTACTTTCTGCAGACGGAAGTGCTGCCGGCCTTGATGGAGGGCGGGCTCAACGTGGTGGTGCTGACCGATGACGCCATCCGCGAGCAGATTGTCAAACGCTTTGAGCGCCCCGGCCTGCATATTGAGGGGTTGCGCTTTCAGGAATGTCGCCATTATTTTGAAACGAAGTCGCACTCCTGGCAGCATTGGACGCATTTCTTGCGCTGGATGGGCGGATCGGACCGGGTGAACACCAACGCCATGGATGGGCATTTGCGCCAGATGGGTTACGAAGCCTCGCCGCGCGGCAAGCAGATCATGCCGCTCATCCGCGGGCTGACCAAAGTGCTGCGCAAGTCGCGCCTGGCCCGCCGTCTGCTGGTGGATTCGCAGCGCCGCTTCACTCCAGAGATCTACGGCGACCTGTTTGAGAAATATCATCCCTCGCTGGTGATTGCCAGCACCCCCGGCTGGCGCTGGGACCGCTACCTGCTGCGCGAGGCTGCCAAACGGGGCATCGATACCGCCGCCGTGATTGTGGGTTGGGATAATCCTTCCAGCTACCGCCTGCCGGGCGCGCCGGTCAAGTGGATCAACTGCTGGTCCGAGATCCAAAAGCAGGAGCTGGTGCTGGGCTCGGATTGGCTCCCCGAGCAGGTCAATGTCGGCGGAATTCCTACTTATGACGGCTACTTCCGCAAGAAGTGGTTGATGCCGCGCGAGAAATACTTTGCGCTCCACGGCCTGGACCCACAGCGCAAGCTGCTCTCGTTTGCGTGCAGTTTTGTGACCTTTTCTCCTAATTATGCCAACATTGCCGCCCTGGCTGAGCTGGTCAATAATGAGGCGTTGGCGGAGCCTTGCCAACTGCTGATTCGCCTGCACCCCAACCATTTCATGCCGGGGTCGCTGTATGAGGGCGAGGCCAACCGCGTGCGCGAGTTGATCCGCGATATGCCGCATGTACATTTGGTGGAGCCGGTGCCCCTGGGCGGTGAACTGGGACATTATTCCGGCGAGGACATGCCCGAGAAAGCCTCCATGATGGCCTATTCGGACGTGTTCCTGACTGTGTACTCTACGATGGTAGTGGAGACGGCCATCCACGACCGCCCAATCATCAGCGTCTGCATCGATGTGCCGGGCGGCTGGAATACGCCGGGCAAGTTCTCGCTGTCGCTGACCGAGATCGGCGAGTGGCCGACGCATCAGCGCTTCCGCCAGGCAGGGGCCGGGCAAGTGGTGTTCGATCAGGCCGGGTTGAAAGCGGCCCTGAACAAGACCCTGCGTGAGCCAATGGCCGAGAGCGAAATCCGGCGCAAGTTCATCCAGGACGAATGCACCTTCATGGATGGCTCGTCCGGGAGAAGGACGGGAGAATACTTGAGGTCGTTGGTTAAGTAAAAATTCTTTCTCTACGAACCTTTGCGTTCTTCGCATCTCTGCGGTGTTTTGAAAAAAAAGAACCGCAGAGTTGTAGAGAACGCAGAGAAGCGTAAAGGAATTAATTTCGGAAAGATGTTTTGTGGTGATATGATGGAGTGGTTATGAAAATTCTCATTGCAGGATATGGTTCAATTGGTCGGCGGCATATGCGCAATTTGCTGGCCCTGGGCGAGCGCGACATCGTGCTCTTCCGTTCGCGGCGCAGCACCCTGCCCGAAGATGAACTGGCTGGCTTTCCCGTAGAAACCGACCTGCATGCCGCCCTGGCTCACAAACCCCAGGCCGTGGTCATCTCCAACCCCACCGCCCTGCACCTGGACGTAGCCGTCCCCTCGGCGGAAGCGGGCTGCCACATCCTGATGGAAAAACCCGTCTCCCATTCCCTGGATCGCCTGGATGTGTTGCAGGCTGCCCTGGATCGCAGCGGCGGCAAGTTGCTGGTTGGCTTCCAACTGCGCTTCCACCCCACCCTGCGCAAGGCCGCCCAATTGCTGGCAGAAGAGGCCATAGGTCGACCACTGGCTGTCCGCGCGCACTGGGGCGAGTACCTGCCCAACTGGCATCCCTGGGAAGACTATCGCCAGGGCTACGCCGCTCGCGCCGACCTGGGTGGCGGCGTGGTGTTAACCCTCACCCACCCGCTGGATTACCTGCGTTGGCTATTGGGTGAAGCCCGCGTGGAATGGGCCGCGGGCGGTTCACTGGGCCTGGGGCTGGACGTGGAAGATACCGCTGAGATTGGCCTGCGCTTTGAAAGCGGCGCCATCGGTAGCGTGCACCTGGATTATCTCCAGCAGCCTTCCACGCACACCCTTGAAATCATCGGCTCGCAGGGCACCCTGCGCTGGGATAATACCACCGCGGCGCTGTCCATGTTCCAGGCCGGGCAGGCCGATTGGCAAACCTTCGCTGCGCCGGAAGGGTTTGAGCGCAATTGGCTGTTCATGGAAGAGACCAAGCACTTTTTGGCTGTGGCGCGCGGAGAAGTTGAACCACTGTGCACGCTGCACGATGGGGTTCGCGCCCTCGAGTTGGCTCTGGCGGCTTGTAAAATAATTGCCAAAGTCAAATCGCCGCAGGAGGACTAAATATGAAGAAAATAAAATCGCGAATAAATTGGATCACCTGGGGTACGTTGTTAATTTTGGTTGTATACGCTTTCTATGCAGGGATCTTTATTTACCAGAGCAGCTTTGTTTATGAAGGTGAACGCATCTTTGTTCTCTTTGATGACGCAACTATCTCGATGCAATATGCGCGAAATCTGGCTAATGGAGCAGGGCCGGTGTGGAACGCGGGCGGCGAGCGTGTAGAAGGGTTCACTAACCCTCTATGGGTAGCTTTTATGGCGTTGTTCCACTTGCTTCCCGTAGCATATTCAAAAATGGCATTATTCATTCAAATCAGCGGGGCCATTTTTATGATGCTCTCGCTGGTGTACGTTAAAAAAATCACCGAGTTAATCACGGGTAACAACGCCTGGGCCACTCTGTTGGCGGTTTTTACTACCGCTTTCTACTACCCACTGAGTAACTGGAGTTTATTCGGAACAGAAGTAGGGGTGCTTATCTTCCTGACGGTGCTCGGCGCATGGTGGGCCATACGGGACGTTTCTAAGGGGCAATTTAAGCCTGGTGTATACATCTTAATGGGCATCAGTACCCTGGTGCGCATCGATATGGCTGTGCCGTATATCATCCTGTGGGCCTTCCTGTTTTGGTTCGACAAAGCCAACCGGCGCAAGCATTTGTTGTGGGGAGCGCTTGGATTAGTGATATTCCTCGGCGGGCAAACGCTGCTGCGCCTGTGGTATTACGGCGATCCTTTGCCCAACACCTATTATTTGAAGATGACCGGCATGGATACTTTCCTGCGTATCAAGCGCGGGCTATATGTGTTTGCCAAGTTTGCCTGGAACCTGGGACCGGTGTTTGTGGCACTGCCCTTTCTGGTGTTCGCTTTCAAACGTAACCGGTACACGCTGCTGGCGATACTGCTGTTCCTGGGTCAGTGCGCTTACAGCGTGTATGTGGGCGGAGACGCCTGGGAACATCGCGGTGGTTCCAACCGCTTCATCACCCTGGGCATGCCCTTCTTTATGATTTTGTTCTCGATGACTTCGGTTTACCTCTTTAGCCTGCTCAAGGATCACGGGTTGAAGGAATTCGCCGGGAAGGCGCGCAGCTGGGTGACGCCGGTGGTCAATTTGTGTTTGGCAGGGTTTGTCTTCCTCAGTCTGGTCAACTTCAACACCCTGCTGGATGGTAATTCACTCAAATACTGGCTGCTGTTGCAACCGACCGTTTTCTCACCCGGCAGTCAGCGTTATGCGGTAGACGGGTTGCTGGTCAAGAGCCTGACCATGCCTGAGGCCAAAATCCTGGTGGGCGCGGCGGGCAACGTGGCCTATTTCTCCGAGCGCTTCTCTTACGATATGATGGGAAAAGCCGATTACGAAATTGCCCGCCAGACTGCGAAGATTCCTGACAATCTGGATTCGCTAACCTTCCTCCAGCCGGGCCATACGAAATACGATTATTCCATTTCCATCGGGCGTTACCAACCGGATGTGCTGGTCGAACTCATGCGCTATACCGACGAGGAGTTCTTGCCTTATCTCGACAACTACGAGAAAGTCATGGTCAACAAGCACGCCATGTATTTCCGCAAAGACTCGCCCAATGTGCGCTGGGACGTGCTGGAGGCTTACCGCACCGCACCGGCTGAAACCACCGCTCCGTTGGACGTGACTCCCTAGCCTATACAATTCCTTTGTTATAATCAGGGGTTGCTCGTTGCTTGAAGTCGGTCCCTTGTGAGGTAAATGATGAAAAAGAGTTTAATTTTTGTTTCAATCTTGGGTATGATCGCAATTTTCGTCGCGGCATGCGCGCCCGCCGCGACCCCCGAGCCGACACAGACCGCCAGCCCGGTCCCGCCTACGGAGACGCCCAGGCCGAGCGACACCCCCACGCTGACGCCCACAGAAACGGTAACGCCCAGCCCGAGCCCCAGCCCGCGGCCCAGCTTGACCCCGACGCCTTCGAATACATCCACGCCAACGGTAGCCTTTGACCAGGCTGAAATAATCTCCTATTCAGAGGAGCCTGGCAGCAACTTGCTGATCCTGCGCATTCCTGGGGTTAATAAAAATTACAACATCAAAGTGGATAACTACGATTACATTGGCTACTACGACCCCGCTTATCCAGACCGTTTGTTTGCCCGGGGGTATAATCGCCCGACCTTCCTCAAAGACATTAAGCTGGTCATTTATGACATCGAGACGAAGGCCGAGGTGTATTCCTCGACTATATTGATTGCCATCAGACCGACTTTGCTGCCGGTGATCTGGAACAGTTCTAATAACTGCGAGGAACGTGGCAAGAACGTCTCCTGTGACTACGAATGCCGGGTCTATCCGGAAGATGGAAACCCGTGTCTGGCGGCAAGCTGCTATGATGACTGCGGAATCTATTTTTCGGTAGCTTCTTGCTCCCAGAATGTGGGTCCGACTTTTAATATGTGCGATGACGCCACGGAGAGGCGTTTGACCGCTCTCTATGGTGTGGTATACAACGGTGGTGATTAATCTCTCGC
>JAEXTI010000256.1 GCA_023406965.1 Chloroflexota bacterium | reverse complement strand
CGGCGCCCACAAACTCGCCCACCACAGCGCCGATCACCGAGAGGGTGGCCCCCACGCGCAGCCCACCTAGCAGCACCGGCAGCGCCGCGGGCAATTCCAGGTGGCGCAGGGTTTGCATGCGCGTGGCTTGCATGGAATGCATCAGGTCGCGCAGGTTTTTGGGTACTGCGCGCATGCCCACCACCGTGTTGACCAGGATGGGGAAGAAAACCGTCAGCGAGCAGATGAGCACCTTGGAGAACAGGCCCGGCCCAAACCAGATGACCAGCAGCGGGGCAATGGCTGCCACGGGCACGGCCTGGCTGGCGATCAGGTAAGGTGACAGCAGCCGCTCCAGCAGGCTGGATTTGGCGATCAGGTAGCCCAACACAGAGGCCGCCAGGCTGCCTGCCAGCAGCCCCAGCATGACCTCCAGCAGCGTAGCGGAGGTGTGGCGCAGCAGGGTGCCGTCGCTCAGAGCTTGCACAAAGCGCTGCCCCACCCGCAGCGGCCCCGGCAAGATGTAGCTGCCCAGGCTGGGTGAAAGCGACAATAAGTGCCAGACAGCGATAGCCAACACGATCGAACCGGCCACAATCCAACGGTTATGTCGCCGGACTAATCCGGCGGCGGGTTTGATATTGATTGAAAATGGAACGTCCATGCCCCGATCCTTTCTTGGGGGTTCGGGCCTGGAAATAAAACGCCCGAAACCGGCGGGTTTCGGGGCGGGCGCGTGCGCAGAGAGAACCTGGCGCACTGCATCCTTCTCTCATCCGGACTGTACCGTCGACCCTGGAATTTCACCAGATCCTGCCCGCCTTGGCGTGCTCGTGGGTTGTCACCACCGATCGGGAATTGGGAGCGAACTCCCTCACCCTGCCCCGAAGGAACCTATGCTGTTAACCGGGAGTATAGCCGCGCAGAGAGCGGATGTCAATGGTGAAATCTATCACAATGGGCCCGGACGCCCCCTGCGGTTTGCAACCAAATTGCAACGAAAGCTGCCGGAATTGGGCATAAAACCTGCATGGTAGATAGGGAATACTCGTCTGGTCAGGAACAAAGCATTGCATAGCAACGTTGTTAAGACAAGACTGAGCAGCCTCTATTAACCGGTTACTTTTTTGTACGGATCAACGTCGTGAAGGTGTAAGGCTGGAAAATAAACAATTTTCGCAAACTATCCAGCCAGGGAGGAACCAATGCGCACCCTCATATTGGTAATTTTAGTGGCGTCATTCACCTATCTGGCTCTCAGCGTGGGAGCGCAGTCGGCTGACTTTGAAAATCTGCAAGCGGCTGAACGTGCCAGGGCAGACGCGGCAGTGGCTGAACGCGATGCCGCGCTGGTTCGCGTCGCGGAGCTTGAAAAAGAGAGCGCGGATTTGAAGAGCCTGACGCAGAGCATGGAACAAGAACGCCGTGAGAAAGCGGACCAGATCGCCGTTTTGAGCAAAGCCCTCGACGACCTCACTGCCGAGCGCGACCGGCTGTCGTTGGAGTTTGCTGCTGCGGTGGCCAAGAACGGCGAGCTCAGCGCGCAGGTAGACGCCTTGCGTAAAAGCCTGGCCGAGAAAGACCTGGCTTTGGAAGATCTGCAGAACCGCCTGGTCGATGCTCAGGCGCGCCTGGCCACCCGCGACATGGAACTGGCCGGTGCTCGCCGGCGCGTCCAGGAGTTGGAATTGCAATTGGCCAATCAGGAAGCGCTGGTGCGCAGCCTCCGCCAGCAGGTGTCCACCTTGACCGCCGAGCTAGAATCCGCACGCGCGCAGGCGGTTTTCACGCTGCCGCTTGTTCCCGTGGTTTTGTTGGTGGTCGGTGGATTGCCCTTTGCCGCACACGAACTCTGGCATCATTATCGCCGTCGTAAACATCCCTTGATTCTCTCGCGCCAGCCGCGCTGGCTGGCCCTGGCCGATGAGCGCGCTTACTATCACGCCGTTTGCCGGTCTCAACGTAGGAAGGGATGACCGGTCAATTGCAGATAACTGCCATCTAGCCCCGTGCCAAAAACAGACGGCACGGGGTTTGTTTTCTGAGGGTGATAGGATGCAGAATCGCCACGCCTGGAGGTAATTTTAGGTACTTCTCCCAAATCCGCTTTTGATTCGGGGAAGGTAAGGCTTTCGGCTTGTGGCACGCATCTATGGTAGAGGTAGGTCTTTAATGCGGGCTGCTCCATCGGGTTGAAAGATTTGTCGGCGGGCAAGGCGATTGGGTATTCGCGCAAGACCTGCCGGGCCGGCAGGCCCGGCGGGTCTGACGGGTGGGCAAAGAACCCTTGCCCGACAGGAGCCCTTCCAGGCGCCCCCGCCTGGCCTGACTTAAAGACCCGCCGCTACGAAGAGAAATGCGTCATTCCTGCCTTTTGTGCCTTTACCCTGGAAGGCAAGGCGTGGGGCGTCTGCGGTTCGTGAAATTGTGCTATGATGTTAAAAGAGTACCCAAATGGGGTCTTAACTTTTTAACGGTTTTCCTGTCCTCATAATAGTTCACAATCTCGAGGAGGCCGGAATGTCACCTATCAATAACACCTTACGCATGGATCGTACCAGCTCCTGCCAGAGGGGATACTAGGCGTCTGGCGGGAGCCTGTGTTGGTCTTAGACAACTTGATCCGCGTTGCCGCGGGGGATGCCGAAGCTCTAGCCGCGTTATATGAAGCCCTGTTCCCCAGGGTTGTTTCACATTTGCGCGGGCGCTTCGACAACCTGGATGAAGGCGAAATTGAAGGCGCCGCCCAGCAAACCATGCTGCAAGTCTGGCAGAAGGCGGCCACCTTCCGCGGGCAGACCGAGCGTGAAGCGATGGGCTGGGTTATGCGCATTGCCGAACGCAAAGCGCTGGATCTTTTGCGCCTCGAAACGCGCTCTACCGAGCTTGACCCCGAGCGTCATTCGGCTTACGACCGTGTGGACGAAACCGATTGGCCGCGCTTCTTCTCGCGCCTCACCCAGCGCGAGCGAGAGGTGGTCGAGCTGCTCTACCAGGGCTATAAAGCCGTTGAAATTGCTGCCAGCTTGCAAGTCAGCGAGCCGCGCGTCACCCAATTGATCCATGCGGTGCGCGAAAAGGCCCGCAAATGGCTGGTGTGAACCCAGGTTAAATCAAAGGGTGTTCGCGCCGTTTCGAGGAGCGAACACCCTTTTTGGTTGGGAACAAAAAACCGGTCAGATGGGCAGAAAAGATCATCGGGTCGGTTTCCAGCGCGGAGGCGATCTGCGGGATAGCAGCGGCAACCTCATCCACGTTCACCTGGCCCAATTCGATCATCACCAACTTCTCCACCGCCAAACCACTGCGTTCAGCCATCTGCACCAGGTTGAGCCCTTTGCGCCGGCGACACCCACCCACGTAAAGGCCAAAGGTGGAGAGCGGTGAAACCGCCGGGCGAGGCGCGCCGGGCTGGGATTCGCCCGGGCCAACCTGGGAGAGAATTGCCTGGAAGAACAGGCGCTGATCGGGAGAGGTGAATCCGTTCTCCCGGCTGAGAGGGTCTTGCGGCATATTCATTAGATCGTCAAAGGTAAGGGGACCCGAGAAATGGGACTGGGCAGGTTCTTCGCTGGGTTGAGGTTCTGCGGTGGCGGTAGATTCAGCGTGAGTATTCTTTCTGTTTTTTGTATTCACGTCTACACCAACAATCCTCGTTAAGTAGTGGAATCGGTTCATCTGTTAGTTAGACGAACAGCGTTCCAAAAAGTTTAGGGTTCCTTGACAGTTGCCGTGGTGATTCCCGTGTTTTGTCTCCAAAATGCGGGTTTCGCCAATCCGATTCCCGGTGAGCCAAAAATTTTGAGTCTTGACAGAACATTTGTTTTATCCTATACTGCTTTTAGAACAAAAGTTCAGATGTTCTAGTCAAACCATCTATGGCAGAGTTTACCTACCCACCCCACACCCCGCGCCCGCTGTTCATCCAGCGGCCACCCCAAACCAGGCTGCGCATCCCGCGCTTCAGGGTGCCGGAACGCGTCCGGGTTCCCATGCCGCCTCCACCAACTCGCAAC
>JAEXTI010000167.1 GCA_023406965.1 Chloroflexota bacterium | reverse complement strand
CAAGCCCGCTTCATCCAGCATACGATAGGCGCGCGCGATAGTATTGAAGTTGACGCGCAGTTCCAGGGCCAGTTGCCGGACGGTGGGGAGTTGGTCGCCGGGACGAAGGGCTCCCGAGTCAATCCGGTTGCGCACCTGTTCCACGATTTGCTCATAAATCGGCGCGCCGGTACGAAAGTCAAGTTCGAATTTTAGCTCATTCACTTACTCGGCTCCCTGTATAATGTATCATTGTATCATTGATTGAATTGTATGCACATCTCGCCAAGGAGTCAAGAGGCGCAGCGTCAAGAATATGTAAAGGTACGGAGTCTCATGCGATTTCAGTGTAGCGGATTTAACCCCGCCGTAACCTTGCCGGAAGTAGAGATTGGCACTGGGCGAACAGGGGTTGCTGTAACGCAAAGATGGAATATCAAAATTCGGTATAATAAGACAACTTTTGTTGGATTAGGAGACAAGAATGACCGAAAATAAACCTGTTTGTGTTTATTGCCAGGTGGATGGAGATACCGTGCCGCTGGTAGCTTTGACATATCAAGGGCAGACATACCACATTTGCCCGCAGCATTTGCCGGTGTTGATTCATGACCCGCAAGCTTTGGTGGGCAAACTGCCCGGAGTTGAGAAGTTGCAGGGGCACGCGCACTAATTTGCGCTATTCCAAACAAAAAACTAAGGGCCTTCGGAGGCCCTTAGTTTTTTGTTTAAGGCGTGCGGTTGCTAGTCGACCAGCTCTTTGCGGCGGAAGATGATGTACAAACCCACAGCGATCAGGATCACCGGCCAGCCGAAGTTCAGCCAATTGAGCACGGCGAGGGTCTTGCCGCCCGCCAGCAGGATGGCGCCGATGGCAGCCATGATCCCGCCGGGGATGAGGGGCCACAGGCTGGGGCGCCCGTTACGATTGGTGTAGAAGGACACCAGGGTGATGAGAGCCCAGCCGCAGGCGAAGGCCAGCATGAACACGCCGCCCGTGGCCGGGTCGCCAAGGTTGGCGAAGGGGCCTTCGACCAGGAAAGCGCCCAGCCCGATGCCGCCCAGAATGCCGCCGGGGATGACCAGGCCGGTTTGGCGGGACAGGATGCCCCACGCCAGGAAGCACACAGACAGCGCAGGCAGAATGAACAGCCCGTTGAAGTCTACAAATTGAGCCAGCAGGGCCAGCCCGCCGATCAGGATCAGGATGATACCCCCGACCCAGCCGCGCCCGGCGCGGTTTGTTTCTTTGTTTTGAAGGTTGGTTTCAGTAGTCATTGTTTTTTCTCCTCGAAAGAATTCAGTTTGTGTTTACGGGCTTATGATACGCCGGGCAGGAAATAGGCGCATGTGCCGGTCGTCACGAGCGTGGGTCACACGCCTCAAATGACGGTCATGGTTTTTGTCGTGACCGTCATGCTGGGTTACCGGGTAATTTACCCGCCAGTCGTAGTACAATCGTGCGCAACAGGTTCCCTCTTATGCGTCGCTTCATTCACCGCTTACCCCGAATGGTTTTGCTGTTTTTGCTCATCGAGTTCCTTGACGAACTGGTTTATGGGGCGATGGAGGCGGCCTGGCCGTTGATTCGCGATGATCTGGGGTTGAGTTATACCCAGATTGGTCTGGCGCTGACTCTGCCCGGACTGGTGAGCATTTTCATCGAGCCGTTGTTGGGCGTGCTGGGTGATGGCGCCCGGCGACGAACCCTGGTGCTGGGTGGAGGCGTGGTGTTTTGCGCGGCGCTGGCTCTCTACACTGCGGCGCCGTCTTTTGAACTACTCCTGCTGGCGGCTGTGTTAATTGCGCCGGCTTCGGGGGCTTTTGTGAGTCTCTCACAGGCCACGCTGATGGACCTGGAGCCGCAGCGCCACGAGCAAAACATGGCCCGCTGGACCTTCGCCGGGTCGGCGGGGGTGGTGGCGGGTCCGCTGCTGCTCAGCCTGTTCATCTTCCTTGGATTGGGCTGGCGCGGGGCGATGGGTGGGCTGGCTTTTGTGGCGCTGGCGGTGTTACTGCTGGCCTGGCGCGGCTTCCCGTTGAAACCGTTGCAAGCCGAAGCAGAAGACGATCCCGACCTGCCGTTGCTAGAGTCACTGCGCAGGGCACTGCTGCTGCTCAAGCGCGGCGCAGTGCTGCGTTGGGTGGTGCTGCTCGAGTTCTCCGACCTGATGCTGGATGTGCTATACAGCTTCCTGGCGTTGTACTTTGTGGACGTGGTCAAGATGGATCCGGGAACGGCAGCGCTGGCCGTCAGCGTGTGGACGGTGGTGGGGTTGGCCGGCGATTTCCTGCTCATCCCGCTGCTAGAGCGGGTGAAAGGCCTGGATTATCTGCGGGTCAGCGTGGTACTGGAATTGATTCTTTACCCGGCTTTCCTGTTGGTCGAGCCGCTGTGGTTGAAGCTTGTATTGCTGGGATTGTTGGGATTCTTCAACTCAGGCTGGTATTCGATTCTCCAGGGCAATTTATATGGTGAACTGGGCAAGCAAAGCGGGGTGATACTGGTGCTGGACAACGTTGCGGCGATTGTGTCCAGGTTTATCCCGCTGGGCTTGGGTCTAGCGGCGCAGCAATTTGGCCTGAATACAGCCATGTGGTTGCTGCTGCTGGGTCCGCTGGCGTTGTTGGTGGGCCTGCCGAGGAAGAAAAAGGGTACTGGCTAAAAGCCAATTACAGTAGACCCAACTCCCTGGCCTTAATCGCGGCGCGGGTGCGGTCCGAAACATCCAGCTTGGTGAGGATGTTAGTAACGTGATTTTTAACCGTGCCTTCTGCCAGCACAAGTTCATTAGCAATTTCGCGGTTGGTGGCCCCGTTGGCCAGCAAGCGCAGAATCTCGATCTCGCGCGGAGAAAGCGGCTCGGCCAGGCCGGCGGCAGCGGGCGACTGCTCGGACAGGCGGGCAAATTCGGCCACCACGCGCGCGGCGACGGAGGGCTGCAGGAAGGATTCCCCGCGCGCCGCGGCACGGATGGCTTCGTAGAGCTTGTCCGTGGGCGCATCCTTGAGCAAATAACCGATGGCTCCGGCGCGCA
>JAEXTI010000084.1 GCA_023406965.1 Chloroflexota bacterium | reverse complement strand
AGCCTGTCGATGAACTCCACCTCGGCGGGGACCTTGTAGTAGACCAGCTCCCGGCGGCACCAGGCAATGATCTCGGCGGCATCGACTTGCATTTCGGGGCGCAGCACCACCCAGGCCTTGACCACCTCGCCGCGCAGGGGATGGGGCGCGCCTGTGGCGGCGGCTTCCAGCACGCCGGGGTGGCGGGCCAGCACCTCTTCGACCTCGCGGGGCCACACCGAGAAACCGCTGACCTTGATGAGGTCTTTCTTGCGGTCGATGATGTAAAAGTAGCCGTCTTCGTCCATGCGGGCAATGTCGCCGGTGTGCAGCCAGCCGTCTTGCAGCGTTTGGGCGGTTTCTTCGGGCTGGTTGTGGTAGCCCTGCATGACCTGCGGCCCGCGGATGAGCAGTTCGCCGGGCTGGTTGGGGGGTAGCTCGCTGCGACCGTCCTCCAGGCTGACGATGCGACAGTCTACGTCGGGAAGGGGCAGGCCGATGGAGCCGGCGCGCTTCTCGCCGAGCATGGGGTTGCAGTGCGTGGCGGTGGGGGCTTCGGAGAGGCCGTAGCCTTCCATGAGGCTGGCCCCGGTGAGGGCCTCAAAGCGTTCGCGCACCTCGGCCAGCAGGGGGGCCGAGCCGGAGATGCAGGCGCGGATGGAATGCAATTCGTATTTCCCGGCGGCCACGTCGGGATGGCGGTTGATGGCCGCGTACATGGAGGGCACGCCGGGGTAGAAACTGGCCTGGTGGGTTTGGATCGATTCCAGCAGGGCAGGCAGGTTGCGCGGGTCGTCGACCAGCACCAGGCGCGCGCCCAACATAACTCCCACGCTCATGCCCACCACCATGCCGTAGACGTGGTAGAGGGGGATGGCCAGCAGGACGGTTTCGCGCCCGTCTTGCAGCCCGGCCAGCCAGTGGCGGAATTGGAGGGTGTTGGCGGCAAGGTTGCGGTGCAGGCCGATGGCGGCTTTGGGGGTGCCGGTGGTGCCGCCGCTGTATTGGAAGATGGCCGGGTCATCGGGCGAGACTTGCCGGGAGAGGTCCGGGTCGGCCATGAAGCCGCGGACGAGGGATTGCAGCCAGGCGTCGCCGTTGGGCAGGCTTTGCATGCGCACCAGGGTGCTGTCCAGCCAGCCGGGGAGGTCGTCTTCCAGCGAGACGGGATAGCAGCCTTGCAGGCCGCTTTGGGCGCGGATGGATTGCAGCATGGGATACAGGCTGTGCAGGCCGATCCACCAGGTGGCCCCGGCGTCGTTGAGCTGGTGAAGGGTTTCGGGGGCGGGCGAGTTGGGGTTGAGCGCCGAGACGACCCCGCCCGCCTTGAGCACGGCGTAGTAGGCCAGGAGGAAGTGGGGCGAGTTGGGCAGCATGAGGGCCACGCGCTGGCCTTTTTGCAGGCCGCGGGCGCGCAACCCGGCTGCCAGGCGGTTGGTGAGGGCGGCCATCTGCGCATAGGTGATGATTTGATCGTGGAAGACGGCGCAGGCCTGTTCGGGGTAGCGCCGGGCGGCCTCGTCGAGGAAGTCAAAGACGCGGCGAGGCGGGTAGGGGAGGGAGGGCGGCACACCGGGGTCGTAGTGGTTGAGCCAGGGTTGGGTGGGCATGAGCTGATTTTACTATTGATCAGCGAATGGCGCGAATGTGCGCGAATGGAAGAAGTATACAGTGCCGACCGCTCGCGTTGCTGGCAGTGAGTCGCACCAGCTTGTTGCGGGTGTACCCTCGACAGGACGGGCTGGGTTAGCTGCTAGCGCTAAGATCACGTAAGAATGCTGGCGCATTACTTGCTGCAAATACTACAATCGCTTGCTTACCGGCAAGACATGATATAGACCGCCAACCAAGCGAAGCCAGGTGCTCATGGTTAATTTCATCTTTCTTAATTAATGACGCGCGTGTTCGAGTCACGTAAAATATGAGGTCAAGATTGCTTTTTACAGTTATGTACTTTCCGGAAGACGCAAGTGAATCTGCTTCAGTCGAAATCAAATCATAAATTGTGACGACTGGCGGGGTAGCGTAACACAATCCAGGCAATATCAAATTCTCAATGCTACTGGCAGACCTAAGTTTTTCGTATCTTCCTTTAGCATCCCGATGACGTTTTATACCAGGGTTGAGAATTTCTTTAACCTGAAAGTTGGCGCCACGAAATTCAATATCAACCTTGCTATGCACAGGTTGTGAACACAATTCAATTGCTGAAAATTGAATTTTTTGTAGTCGCAGAAATTCAGAAACAACCCAACGTTCACGTTCAGATCGTCCGCTATTCGAAAAGAACATCAAATCTTCTAGCGCAGATTCTCGAAGCTTATCTAGGAATTCCCTGTCGGATTGGTTCATGAATTAGTATTTTGCCTTATTGAATAACGATGTGTGTCAGAGTATCGAAAAAATGCCCCTCAAACTAACTTGTTGAAAACTTCCCTCTGATCAACCCAACAATCTCCTGCACGGGGCTGGGGTCTGCCTGGAACCAGTGGATGGTGGGGTCTTCTTCGCGGAACCAGGCCCCTTGCTGGCGGACGTAGCGGCGGGTGAGACGCTTGATTTGAATCACGGCCTCTTCAAGGGTCATTTCGCCGCGCAGGACGGCGGCCATTTCACGGTAGCCGATGGCCGAGAGGGCAGGGGAATCGGGCGGGCAGCCGCGCTGCATCAGCCCGCGGACTTCGTCCAGGAAGCCCGCCTCCAGCATGGCCTGAATACGCGCATCGACTCGGGCGTACAACTCGGGGCGGGGGCGGGTCAGGCCGATCATCAGGACTTGATAGGGCGGGGCGCTGCGCCCGCGTTGGGCCGAGAAGCGCTCGCCGGAATGGAGGACCGTTTCCAGGGCGCGGATGGTACGGCGGACGTTACGCGCGTCGATGAACCCGGAGGCCTCGGGGTCCACGATTGCCAGGCGCTGGTGCAGGGCGTCGCCACCGATTTCGGCGGCCCATTTTTCCAGCTCGGCGCGCAGGCGCGGATCGGGCGGCTGAGATGGGGGCTGCCAGCCTTCGAGCACGGCTTTCACGTACTGGCCCGTGCCGCCAACCAGCAGGGGCAACCTGCCGCGGGCGTGGATGGCGGCAATGGCCTCGGCGGCGGCCTGCTGGAACATGGTCAGGCTCCAGGGGCGCTCGGGGCCGGTCACGTCGATGAGGTGATGGGGCACGCGGGCCAGCTCGGCGGGGGTGGGTTTGGCGGTGCCGATGTCCATGCCACGGTAGAACAGGCGCGAATCGGCTGAGACGATTTCGCCGTTCAGGCGCTCGGCCACCTGCAGCGAGATTTCGGTCTTGCCCACGGCGGTGGGGCCGACGATGGCTACTACGGGGGGCAGGTCAGCCGTTGAGGGCGTTTTCGAAGTGCTCAAGGTGGGGTTCCTTCTCTCCGGGTTGCAGCAGGATGGCAATCACGTCCACCTGCCAGTCGGTTTCGGGCTCGTGGGCCAGCCAGTAAGCCTGGATGGACTGCAGGAGGTGCTTTTCCTTGGCGGGGGTGACGGCGGCTTCGGGCAGGCCGTAGCCGGTGCCGGTGCGGGCCTTGACCTCGACAAAGACGGTCAGGCTGCCGCGGCGGGTGACCAGGTCGATTTCGCCGTAGGGGGTGCGCACATTGCGAGCCAGGAGTTCGTCGCCGCGCTCTTGCAGGTAACGGGCGGCATAATCTTCGCCCCAGCGACCAATGCGCTGGCGGCGCAGGTCGGGGCTCACGCGCGCCTCGCTGCGATCACGCTGCGGTATTCGTCCAGCAGCAGCCCGGCGGTGCGTTCGATGGCGTATTCCTGCGCCGATTGGCGCGCGGCGGCGCTCAAGTTGGCGCGGGCTTCGTCTGAGCGGCAAATTTCGATGATCTGCGCGGTGAGGTTTTTTGGTTGGGTGTCTCCGGCTAGCAGGCCGTTCCAGCCGTGGCGGATGGTGTCGGAGACGCCGGGGGAGTGGATGCCGACCACGGGCAGCCCGGCAGCCAGGGCCTCGATGACGGTGAGGGGGTGCACCTCGCTGACCGAGGCGGTCACGAAGGCATCGGCGGCGGCCAGCAGGTTGGATACTTGATCATAGGAGAGCGGCCCGGTGAAGTGAATGCGCCCGGCCACCCCGGCGCGGATGGCGATGGCCTCCAGGGCAGCTTTTTCGTTGCCGCCGCCGGCCAGCACCAGATGCGCACGCGGGCAGGCAGAAGCCGCCGCGGCGAAAGCCTCCACTAGCAGGCGGACGTTCTTCTCTTTGCTCAGCCGCCCGACGAAAACCAGCAGTACATCACCGGTTGAAACGCCCAGGCGCTCGCGCCACCCGGACGGGTCGCCGCCGGCAAAGTGGGCTACGTCGATGCCGTTGGGGATGACTTTGAGGGGGGCGTCGACTTTCAATCCGCGCAGCACCTCGGCCAGACCCGCCGAGGGAGCGATGACGCGATCCACGGAGCGGCAATAACGCGGCAAGACGGTGGTGAGGTAGGCCCGGCCCAGGGCGGGCGGCAGAAAGGGCAGGTAGGCGCGCATGTAGAGGTCATAGCGCGTGTGATTGGTGAAGACGATGGGGATGTTGGCGCGGCGGGCTTCGCGCTGCGCGGCGGCCCCGCTGGCAAAGGGGTGGTTGGCGTGCAGGATGTCTACCTGGCGCATGGCACGGCGAGCAATGGGCGAAAAGCTCAGCCCAAAGGCATAACCGTTGGGCAAGACCAGCCCCCGGGTGGTGACCACATTGGCTTCGCCGGGATCGAAGCGCGGATCGCCGAAGGAAAACACGCTGACGATGTGGCCCATTTTTTCCAGCACTTGCTTGTTGAGAGCGATATAATGAGTTACCCCGCTGGTGTAGGGCTTATAGGTGTCGGCGACAAATCCGATGTGCATGCGGATAGTTTACCATCAATTGAAATCATGCTACACTAACGGCAATAGATTTCGTCGTTTGGAATCGCGGAAGCAATTCCGAACGCAACGAAGCGAACCTCTGGAGGAATGAATGCCCGCAGCTGAGATCATTACAATCGGGACCGAACTGCTGTTAGGGGAAATTCAAGACACCAACACCCGCTACCTGGCGCGCACGCTGCGGGATGTGGGTGTGGACTTGTACCGCACCACCGTGGTGGGCGACAATGTGGAGCGCATTGCCGGGGTGATCCGCGAGGCGCTGGGGCGCTGCCAGATCATTCTCACCACCGGCGGGCTGGGCCCCACCGTGGACGACCCCACCCGCGAGGCGGTGGCCCGCGCCCTGGGCGTGCCGACCGTTTTCTTGCCAGAACTGTGGGAACAAAT
>JAEXTI010000228.1 GCA_023406965.1 Chloroflexota bacterium | reverse complement strand
GCAATATCAAAGTCATGCAGTTCATGTCCAGCATGTCACCCAGCCTGAGCATATTCATTAACATTGGCATCGTCATCGTCATCTGGGCAGGCGGCTTGCAGGCCATCCGCGGCGAAATTTCCACCGGCCAGATCGTGGCCTTCGTCAATTACCTGCAAACCACGATGGGCCCCTTGATGATCATGGTCATGCTGGCCAACACCTGGGCCGCTGGTATGGTCTCGGCCCGCCGCATCAATGAAGTGCTGGATACCATTCCCGAGGTGCAGGATGCGCCTGCCGCCCCAGCGCTGCCGGCCAGCGCGCGCCCCGAAGTGGCTTTTGAGAATGTCACCTTCCATTACAACGGGTCCGCCGACCACGCCGTGCTGCGGGACATCACCCTTGCCGCTCAACCCGGCCAGACGGTCGCCATTTTGGGTTCCACCGGCGCAGGCAAATCCACCCTGGTCAACCTCATTCCCCGCTTCTATGACGTTTCTGCCGGGCAGGTGACCGTCAACGGCACTGATCTGCGCGGCGTGGCGCAGGATTCGCTCCTGGCACACATCGGCATCGTCCCCCAGGAAACCATCCTCTTCTCCGGATCCGTCCGCGACAACATCCGCTACGGCCGCCCCGATGCGACCGATGAGGAAGTCATGGCCGCTGCCCAGGCCGCCCAGGCTCATGATTTTATCCTCGATCTACCCGAAGGTTACGACACCCACGTCGAACAGCGCGGGGTCAACCTTTCCGGCGGCCAAAAGCAGCGCATCGCCATCGCCCGCGCCCTGCTCGTACGCCCCGCCATCCTCATCCTCGACGACAGCACCAGCTCGGTGGACGTGGAAACCGAGACGAAAATCCAGGCTGCGCTGGGAGAATGGATGCGCGACCGCACCAGCTTTGTGGTGGCCCAGCGCATCAGCACCGTGCTCAAAGCCGATAAAATCATCGTCATTGACAAGGGCCGCATCGCCGCCTCGGGCACCCACCGCGAGTTGATGCTGTCTAGCCCGGTGTATCAGGAAATCTATGCCTCGCAGTTGGGCAACGGCCTGGCCCTCGACGAAACCCCGGCGGAGGCTTAACCCATGAGTCATCAAACCTCCCAACCTACCTCCGATCGCCCCGCCGCCCAGATGCGCCCCGGCCCCGGTGGGGGCGGTCCCATGCGCCGCACAGTCGAAAAAGCCAAAGACCCTCGCCGGGCGCTGCTGCGCCTTTTGCCTTATCTACTTCCGTACAAAGTCTTAATTGGCTTTGTCTTTGTCATGGTCACGGTCTATACCCTGCTGGGGTTGGCCGGGCCGTACCTGATGGGCCGCGCCATCGACCAGTTCATCGCCACCAAGGATATTCTTGGCCTGGGCCGAATTGCTCTGTGGATGATCGGCATTTACCTGGTCTCGGCCGGAGCCGAAACAGCCTCCAACTGGATCATGGCACGAGTCTCCCAAAAAGCGCTCAAGGCTCTACGGCGCGACCTGTTTAAGCACATGCAGGCGCTGCCTCTCAAGTATTTCGACAGCCACCCCGCCGGCGAACTGATGAGCCGCCTGACCAACGACATCGACGCCATCAACCAGGCCGTCTCACAAAATGTTGTGGCCATTTTTGCCAGCATGCTCTCCCTGGTCGGCATTCTGGTGGCCATGTTTGTGCTCAACTTCTGGCTGGCCCTGGCCTCGGTGCTGGTGGTGCCCATCATGTTCTGGTTCACCAACTTCATTGCCCGCTACACGCGCAAGGGCTTCCGCGAGTTGCAAAAATCCCTGGGCAAGCTCAACAGCGTCATGGAAGAAGCCATCAGCGGGCAGAAGGTGGTCAAGGCCTTCCGCCGCAACGAATCCATCACCGCCGCCTTCCGCGAGCACAACCAGGAAGTCTTCCGCTCCGCCGTATACGCCAACTCTTACGCCATGATGCTCATGCCCCTCACCAATGTGCTGGGCAACTTCTTTGTCATCGTCCTGGCCGGGCTGGGCGGCTGGTTGGCATTACAGGGCCTCGTCACCGTGGGCACCATCGCCACCTTCATTAGCTACGGGCGCAACTTCATCAACCCCCTGCGCCAGTTGTCCAACATGTACAACGCCATCCAGGCCGCGCTGGCAGGCGCCGAGCGCGTCTTCGAAATCATCGACACCCCCGCCGAGATTGACCAGCCCAGCCAGGCCGTCCATGCCGGCAACCTGCGCGGGCATGTGCGCTTCGACAAAGTTGACTTTAGTTATGTCTCCGGCTCGCCCGTCATCAAGAATATGACCCTGGAGGCGCAGCCCGGTCAAACCGTGGCCCTGGTAGGCCCCACCGGTGCGGGCAAGACCACCCTCATCAACCTGCTCACCCGCTTCTACGAGATCGACTCCGGCCAAATCACTATTGACGAGCAGGACATCCGCTGCATCCCCAAGGCCGACTTGCGCCGCCGTCTGGGACTGGTGCTTCAGGATACCTACCTGTTTGGCGCCTCGGTCATGGAAAATATCCGCTATGGTCGCCTGGACGCCACCGACGAGGAATGTATGGAGGCTGCCCGGCTGGCCGACGCCGACCACTTCATCACTCAACTGCCCGATGGGTACCAGACCATCCTTTCCGAGCGGGCGGGCAACCTCAGCCAGGGCCAGCGGCAGCTCCTCGCCATCAGCCGCGCCATTCTGGCCGACCCCGACATCCTCATCCTGGACGAGGCCACCAGCAGCGTCGATACACGCACCGAGGCGCGCATCCAGCAGTCCCTGCTGCGCCTGATGGAAGGCCGCACCAGCTTCGTCATTGCCCACCGCTTGAGCACCATCCGTGACGCCGACCAGTTGCTGGTGATCAAAAACGGTGAAATCGTTGAGCGTGGCACGCACCAATCGCTGCTCGATCAGCGCGGTTTCTACCATCAACTATACATGAGCCAGTTCAAGGGCGAGGCAATCTAATACCCTACTGGTAGGGGCGGGTCTTAAACGCGGGCTCTAAAATGCCATCTTCGGACGCCGCCGCGGGCTCATCTCATTCATCCACCTGGCAGACCCGCCCACTAGCGCCAGGCTTGATTGCCTCACCGGGCGGGTCTTCCGGGCAGGTTAGCACGCGCAACCCGCAATCTTCTTGATCAACCCTCAACCCGCCCCCGCATTAAAGACCCGCCGCTACGGAAAGGGCGCCCCTCCTGTAGGGGCGAAGCAAGATTCAACAACGAGCCCTACCCGGTTCTGTGAGCTTCGCCCATCTGCAATCTCAATCTGGCACAAAGTGCGAGGCCGCCCAACCCCTTCTCAAATTCCAGCCATGATTCCGCCTCGCACCTACAGAATCCCGCCCCGTTTGCCCACCACTTCGGGTTGGGTGGAAATCATCTTCTTCCACGAGCGCAGCCACCTCGGCCTGGAACTGATCCAGCCATTCATTACCGTGAACAACAGGATGCGCCGGTAAGCAATGAACAGGTCCAGCCGCTCCCACCACTCTGCCGCCAAAGTGTTCTCTTGCTCATAACCCTCTTTGAAGCAGCGTAGAAACGCCAACAGACGGGCCTTGTCTTTGACCGGACGATCCATTCCGCCGCTGTGATCAAACAATACGCTCTGCATGGCAATGGCAACGTCGTTGATGAACCAATGGTGGTTCGCCACATCAAAATCCAGCAAGGTGATGCGCTCACCCTCTGCCAGCAAATTCCAGATGTGCGGGTCGTTATGGATGAAACCAAACGAGTCTCGCGTCACCGGCAGAGCTTTCATTTGCTCACCAAGCTCCAGCCATTTGGTCTTCGCGCCCTCATCCGGGATCATGCCGATGAAGCTTTCCCATTCATCGCGCCA
>JAEXTI010000587.1 GCA_023406965.1 Chloroflexota bacterium | reverse complement strand
TGGGCCGCCCCAACAAATCATCTATTCTCCTTCTTCCATTCGTGCTCACCCTGGCCGGGCCAGGGTGAGGGTGGAACCGGTCTACCGCGATTTGAGGTCAGGGTAAGCAAAGATTCCACCCTCATCCCCACCTTTTCCCTGACCCTCGACAGGGCGCCGAAGCGGCGGGGAGAAGGAGCGGAATCTCTTAACACTCGCTGAAGCCGCAGGCGTAGCATTTGCGGCAGCCTTCTTCGTTGACGACGGCTGCCTGGCCGCATTCGGGGCACAGGTCGCCGATTTTCATGAGGCTGGGCTGCTCGGCCATTTTGGGCGCGGCGGCGGGGTGATGGCCGTTGCCGTTGGAGCCGTTGCCGCCGACCAGCGGGTGGGCGACGTGCTCGCTCTGGCGCATATCCCACATATCGAGGTAGCGCTCGAGGATCTGGGCGATGCCATCGGGCAGGGAGCGGACGCGGTTGGGGCCAAAGCCGAGGGGGCGCCCGCCGCCGATGCCGCCGAGCTGCTTGGTGATTTCGCGCAGGCGCACGGAGGGCTCGATGGGCGAGGACATGCGCAGGATGTAGGAGATGAGCCGGCCGATGGCTTCGGAGACGGCGGCGGTGTCGGAGCCGGCCTTGGCGGAGTTGAGGAAGACTTCGAAGGGCTGGCTGCCGCCGTTTTCGTTGACGGTGATGTAGGTGCGGCCGAGGGGCGTTTCGATGGAGTAGGTGTAGCCGGGCAGGTACTGGGGGCGGGGCTTGCGCATTTCGTGCCAGATCATGGGCTGCTCGGTGGGTTTCTCGGGGGCGGGCTCGCCTTCTTTCTTCTTGGCGGTGGCGTGCGTTTCGAGGACGACTTTGTCGCGCGAGCCGGTGACGTAGACGGTGATGCCCTTGCAGCCCAGTTCCCAGGCCAGCATGTAGGCGTTGGCGACTTCGTCCTCGGTGGTGCCGGGGGGGAAGTTGATGGTTTTGCTGAGGCTGTTGTCGACGAAGGCTTGCAGGGCGGCCTGCATGCGCACGTGCTCGTCGGCGGTGATGTCGGCGGAGACGGCGAAGACGTTGCGCACTTCTTCGGGGAGGGCGTCGACGTTCTGGCAGGTGCCTTCGCGCATGATTTGTTCGAGGATTTCTTCGCGCTTTTCGGGCTCGATGCCGGCCTGGAGGAGGGCTTCTTCAAAGGCGGGGCTGGCGTAGGTGAGTTGCAGGTCCTTGCCGTTGTCGTTGACGTGGCGGATGTAGGCCAGGGCAAAGACGGGCTCGCAGCCGTAGCCTTCGCAACCGGCGACAGTGGCGATGGTGCCGGTGGGGGCGATGGTGGTTTGGGCGGCGTTGCGGATGCCGTGCTGCAGGATGTCTGCGCGCAGGGCGGCCCAATCGATGGCGGGGCGGCCGTAGTTGTGCTCGTAAGCTACCACGGATTGGGGAATCTCCCAGGACAGGGCCTTGGGGTCGTAGATGGAGCCTTCGATGGCGGGGAAGGCGCCGCGAGCCTGGGCCAGCTCGACGCTGGTGAGCATGCAGTGGTAGCGCACGAACTCCATCACCTGGGCGCCGAACTCCTGGCCTTCGGGCGAGCCGTAGCGGATGCCGCAGTGGTACATCAGGTCAGCCAGGCCCATGATGCCCAGGCCGATGCGCCGGGCGCGGTGGGCGGCTTCTTTGAGCTGGGGCACCGACGGGACGTAGGCGTTGGCGTCGATGACATCATCGAGGAAGATGGTGGAGAGGACCACCGAGCGGCGCAGCTCTTCCCAATCGACGCTGCCGCCCTCACCGAGGTGCTCGGCGAGGTTGACGGAGCCCAGGCAGCAGTTTTCGTATGGGCCCAACCACTGCTCGCCGCAGGGGTTGGTGGCTTCGAGCTGGTAGAGGTGGGGGACGGGGTTGGAGCGGTTGGCGGCATCGAGGAAGAGGACGCCGGGCTCGCCGTTGTGGTGGGCCTGTTTGACGATCTGGTCGAACAGGTCGCGGGCGCGCACGGTTTTGTAGGTGCGCACGGGCAGCCCGGCGGCTTCGGCCTGTTCCAGTGTGCCGCGGAAGGATTTGTAGACCGGGTTGGCCACGTCGGGGAAGCGCAGGTCCCAATCGGCGTCGTCTTTGACGGCGCGCATAAAATCATCGGTGATGCCGACTGAGATGTTGAAGTTGGTGATGGCGTTTTCGTTGGTCTTGCAGGCAATAAAATCTTCCACATCGGGGTGATCGACGCGCAGGACACCCATGTTGGCGCCGCGGCGGGTTCCGCCCTGGGCCACCTCGCCAAAGGCGTGATCGTAGACGCGCAGGAAGCCGACCGGGCCGGTGGCTTTGCCCGCCGAGGATTTGACCATTGCGCCGGCGGGGCGCAGGCGGGAGAAGGTGAAGCCGTTGCCGCCGCCGGTTTGCTGGATGAGGGCGGCGTCGCGCAGGGTTTGGAAGCTGCCGGCGGGGTCGCGGCCCCTGGCATCGACGATGGGCAGGACGAAGCAAGCGGCGAGCTGGCCCAGAGGGGTGCCCGCGCCGGTGAAGGTGGGCGAATTGGGGAAGAACTTTTTGGAGGTCAGCAGGAGATAGAAGTCACGCGCTCGCTCCATCACCTCGCCGTCCCAGGCGCCTTCGACGACGGCAATGTTGTAGGCTACGCGCCAGAACATATCCTCAACGGTCTCGACGGGCTGGCCGTCTTCGCCGCGGCGAACGTAGCGACGCAGGAGCACCTGTCGGGCGTTGTCGGTAAGCTCGACGGCGGGAAGGTCTTCGGGGCGGAAGGGGATGGTCAATAAACCGGACTGCACGTAACCTTTATCATCGTTTGCTGACATTCGGAGTCTCCTCATCGCGTAATAATCGATCGATTTCGTTGCGAATGGCACGTAAATCGTCTAAACCTAAGTAAACAATGCCGTAGCGTATGTAAGCGATATGATCCAGTTCTTTCAGCCCGGTGACGACCATGTCGCCCACCACGCGGGAACTGACTTCAGAGCGGCCCATGCGCTGGAGCGAGGTCTCGATCTCGCCGACGAGGCGGTCGATGGCGGCGGCGGAGACGGGGCGCTTGGCGCAGGCGATGCGGATTCCGCGCATGAGTTTCTCGCGGTCGAACTCCTCGCGGGTGCCGTCTTTTTTGATGATGAGCGGAATGGCCAGCAGCGGGCGCTCGATGGTGGTGAAGCGCTGGTGGCAGGCAATACATTCTCGGCGCCGGCGGACAACGCCGCGGCTGTCGTGGGTGGTATCAAGCACCTTCGAGTCTTCGTTCTGGCAATATGGACAGCGCATCAACATCCTCCAGCAGTAAGTTCCCCCTACCGGGACTAAAAAACCACCGTATATATGGTGGTGTGACTCTCGCATAGCCGTATATCTACGGACTAATCAATTCTAGCACAAAGGGGAAATCAGGGCAAGCGATTTTCGGGGTTGTTAACATTAAAATTCCGAGATGGAAAACTTGTTCGATAATACCCTTCCAACCCCCATATTTACCGGATGCGGACGGGGGGAATACGCATAGTCCATTGGCATATACAGGCGGGCAGTGAAAGAATCAGCAGGTTGCTTCCAGATATGCGGTTGGGGTTTAAATTTGTTAACGGAATGTCCGAGTAATGTTAAAAAATGGCGTGTAAAGAAGCAGGGATGCTTGCTCTTTAGCGTGACGGATTTCCTCCCATCCCCCTGCCCCCTTCCCGCTGGGAAGGGGGAAAGATGGCAAAATATGATGCTACGGGGGCAAAGTGCCCCCGTAGCATCATATTTTGCCAAATCGCGTGCCTGTTAGGAGGTTAAAAAGAAGCGCCCCGACGGGTTGGGTCGGGGCGTGTTGTGTAGGCTGGGATGGGTTTAGTAGGAGACGAGCCGGGGCAGGGCCTTGGCCTGGGCAACCCAATCGGTCACCTTGGCCTGGGTGGGCAGTTGGCGGACCAGCTTCTTCTCGGCGTTCACCTCGACCATCTTTTTGAAGAGGTTCTCGGCGTTGCGATTGGCCAGTTCCACCACGGTGTCCACGCCCGCTTCTTCGAGCAGGTCGGAATACTCGGAGCCGACGCCTTTGATGCGGAACAGGTCGGCGTGGTTGACCCATTCGAGGATCA
>JAEXTI010000585.1 GCA_023406965.1 Chloroflexota bacterium | reverse complement strand
AAGAGGTTGTGACCATGCGCGTGAAGGGCGAGACCAAGGGCCTGGCTGACAAAGAAAAACTGCTGGCCAGCATCCGCGGGCTGCACGAAAGCAACCCGATGTTGGGCTTGCGCGGCGTTCGCCTGAGTATCTACATGCCCGAAATCGTGGAGATGCAGGTGCGGGCGATCTTTGAAGCGGCTGCCGACTGCACCCTGCGCGGCATCCATGTTAAACCCGAGGTCATGATCCCCTTGACCGGTACCGTCAAAGAACTGAAGTGGATCCAGCCGCGCCTCGAGCGTATTGCTTCCGCCGTTATGGACGAGAAGAAGGTGAAGTTCCCCTACAAGTTCGGCACGATGATTGAGATTCCCCGCGCGGCTGTCACCGCCGGCGAGATCGCCTCTCTGGCCGAGTTCTTCTCCTTCGGTACCAATGACCTGACCCAGATGACCTTCGGCTACAGCCGCGACGACGCGGAGCGCAACTTCCTCATCAAGTACGTGGAAGAAGGCATTCTGGAGAAGAATCCCTTCCAGACTATTGACCGCGACGGCGTGGGCCGGTTAATGGCAATGGCTGTGAAAGACGGCCGCGCGACCCGCCCTGAATTGGAAGTGGGTATTTGCGGTGAGCACGGCGGAGATCCGGATTCGATCGAGTTCTGCCACCTGGTTGGCAACAACTACGTGAGCTGCTCGCCGTTCCGCGTGCCGGTGGCCCGCCTGGCTGCCGCGCAGGCCGCGATCAAGCACGGCAAATAGGTTTGTAAACCAGTTGTAAACTAAAAAAGAGCCTGGAGGCGGGTCGTCAAGATCCCCTCCAGGCTCTTTGTACTATAATTGATGTAATTGCTCAGGCATAGGTGGAAGTAGTCCGGCTGAGAGCAAGTTTCTCGTATCCCCGGATTTGACTGATGAGGAGTTCCGCATGGCGGAGATTGACACTCGTTCCACAACCGGTTCTGTTTCAGACGGGCAAGACAATCCCCAGGGTTTGCCCAGGCACATCAGCACCTTCACGGCAATCACCTTTGCCCTGGCTTGTGTGGGTCTGGCGACTTCCGGCACGCTGCCCTATTCGTCTTTCCTGGGCATTTGGCCGGGCGCGAACCTGGTGGTGGTTCTGATCATTGGTGTGGTGCTGAGTTTGATCCACGGGTATACGTTTTCGATGATGGGGGTGATTGCTCCTCGATCGGGGGCGGATTATGTGGTGGCTTCGCGTGTTTTGAGCGCGCCGGTGGGTTTCGCCGCCAGTTGGGGAACGATGCTGGTGGGTGTATTGCTGGCAGGCACCGCCCTGGCCTTCCTGTCTGATTCGCTTCTCCCCAGCCTGCTGCGCAATATTGGTATGGTTGTGGGATCCACTGGAATGCTCGCGGTTGCAGAAAGCGTGGAAAAACCGGAAACGATTGTGTTGGTTGGCGCAGTCGTTGCGGTGATTATTTATGGCGCTACTATTCTGCCTCCCAAGGTCATGGAGATCATTAACAAGATTGGCCTGTTTGGCGGGTTGGCGGCTTGGGGCGCGATCCTTGTTCAACTGGCGGTGCCCGTGGTTGCTTTCTCAACGGGATGGGACCGCTTTTTGGGCTCGCAAAACTACGCCGAGCGTTTTGTGCGAGCTACCAATTTAGGCATGGAAATTCAACCTGCAGAAAACTGGTTGGTTTACGGCGGGTTACTGATTGGCTTTTCGCTGTTCTTTGGTAACTGGATTTCAACCTACTATGCCGGTGAGGTGAAGAATCCCGAACGGACCCTTCTGGCGAGCAGTTGGACCAGCACCCTGGTGGCTGGAGGGATTTTCATTGCGGCGGCTGCTTTGCTGCAACGATTGGCTCCGCTGAATTGGCTGGCCGCAGAGAGTTTCTTGTACCAATCCGACGGCTTTGAGGGCTTGACGATGCCGTGGATTTATTTTTATGCCAATGCGGTTTCCCCCAGCCTGATCGCGTCGGTTTTGGTCTTCTTTGGATTTTCCCTGTTGATCATCAACCTGGTGCAAATGCAGTTTTTGTATACTTCGCGCATCCTTGTGGCCTGGGCGGACGATGGAATGCTGCCTTCAATCGTGGGGATGATTCACCCTAGCCTCAAGAGTCCAATCCTGGCTGTGCTGATTGTGGCCTGTGTGTCGTTGTTGAGCCTGCTGGCATCGGGCTTGATGGGAGCAGCCAACAATCCGATTGAGTATATTCTTCTGCTGGCGGTCTTCCAACTTCCCCCGGCTTTGGCCATCGCCGTGTTGCCGTTCACCCGGCCGAGTTGGTTCGCGGCAGCGCCGAAGATTGCTCGATTGAAAATCGGACCGATCCCGCTGGTAACGGTAACCGGTTTAGTTTCCTTCATTTATTTGCTGGCTGTCTGCGTGTTGCCTTTTGTCGTTCCGATGGGCAAAGGGGTAGGCCAGCTTGCAGTTTTTCTTGTGATTGGTATTGTACTGAGCGGGGTGGCGTGGTACTTCCTGTTCAGCCGTCACCAGATCAAATCCGGCGTTCAGGTGGATGAGCATTTCCGCTCCTTGACCCGCCAGTAAATTTTTCAAACTTCAACTAACCGTCGAGACGGAATCGCACCATTCGGTCGCCTTGGAAAAATTGTCAGGGATTTTTGTCGCACTTCGTGCGACAAAACTCCCTGATGTTATTTTTAAGGCGGGCAAAGCCCGCCATTCACAAACACCTCAAAATCGGAAACTTTCCCTGCTTTGGTGAGTAGATACGGTCAATCTATACAATTTTTTGACCTGCGCTGTGTTATTAGATATAATTTAGAAGGAATATCACAAAAATAATGACTCTCCAAGAACGCCCGTTGTGGGCGTTCTTGCCGGAAGCATCAAGCAAAGAAAGGTTTCATCATGGAAAAAAACGACTACTTGAGGCTCTATCACGAAATGGTTTTGATCCGCCGGCTGGAAGAAAAATCAGCCGAATTGTACCAGCAGGGCAAAATTGGTGGCTTCCTGCACCTGTATATTGGCCAGGAAGCGGTGAGCACCGGGCTGATCTCGGCGCGCACACCTGAAGACCGGGTCATCACTGCCTACCGTGATCACGGCGTGGCGATCAACTGCGGGTTGAGCGCTAACGAAGTGATGGCGGAATTGCTGGGCAAGGCCACCGGTTGCTCAGGCGGCAAGGGCGGCTCCATGCACCTGGCGGACGTGAAGAAGAATTTTTGGGGCGGGCACGCCATTGTGGGCGGGCACCTGCCCGTTGCCGCCGGGCTGGCTTTGGGCGATGCGTATCGCAAAGACCCCCATGCGACCATCTGTATGTTTGGCGATGGCGCCACCAATATTGGCTACTTCCACGAAGCGTTGAACCTTTCCAAGGTGTGGAATTTGCCGGTGTTGTGGGTGTGCGAGAACAACCAGTACGGCATGGGGACATCTGTGGACCGGGCTTCGGCAGTGTCCGAAATTGCCCAAAAAGCTTCGGGTTACGGGATGACAAGTCGCCAGGTAGATGGCATGGATGTGATGGCGGTGAGGCAGGCAGCCGATGAGATGCTCACCCAAATTCGGGCAGGTTCGGGCCCCATGCTATTGGAAGTGATCACTTACCGCTTCCGCGGGCACTCGATGGGTGACCCAGAGCGCTACCGCAAGCAAGAAGAAGTGCATAAATGGCAGGAAAACGATCCCATTGGCATCTACCGCAAGTATTTGATTGAAAAAAGTATTGCGAACGAGACCGAATTAGATCAAGCAGATGATGCGGCGATGCAGGAAGCGCTGGCGGCGGTAGAATTTGCCGAATCCAGCCCTGAACCGGCTCCGGAAGAACTCTTCCGGCACATCTATGTGGAAGAGTAGGGAGGAGGAACATTATGGCACGCATTACCATGCGGGAGGCAATCTCCCAGGCTTTGTGGGAAGAGATGGAGCGCGATCCGAGCGTTTTTATCTTGGGCGAAGAAGTGGGTGTTTGGGGTGGAACCTATGCGGTGACCAAAGGATTCTATGATCATTTTGGACCGGAGCGGGTGAAAGACACGCCGATTGCCGAAAATGCCATTTTGGGCGCGGCCATCGGTTCAGCGCTGACCGGGCTGCGCCCGATTGCCGAGTTGATGACGATCAACTTCGCTTTCTCGGCCATGGATTACATCGTCAACCAGGCAGCCAAGATGCACTATATGTTTAACGGACAGATGGTGCTGCCGCTGGTCATCCGCGCGGTGGGCGGTGGTGGACGGCAGTTAGGCGCCACGCACTCGCAAACCCCGGACGCTATTTTCGCGCATTTCCCTGGACTCAAGGTGGTGGCTCCGGGCACCCCGGCGGACGCCAAGGGTCTGCTGAAAGCGGCCATTCGCAGTCAGGACCCGGTGTTGTTTATTGAGCACGCCACGCTGTACCAGACTCGCGGCGAGGTACCGGAAGGCGATTTCGTTGTTCCCATCGGCAAATCCACCATCCAACGCCCCGGCAAAGATATCACCCTGGTGACATACAGCAAGATGTTGGAAACCTCGACTAAGGCCGCGGATGCGCTGGCCAAAGAGGGTATCGAGGTGGAGATTGTCGATCTGCGCAGCCTGCGCCCCTTGGACATGGACCCGGTATTGGAATCATTCAAAAAGACCAACCGCGCCGTGATTGTTGAAGAAGGCTGGAAATCCTACGGTGTGGGTTCGGAAGTGGCCACGCGGATTTACGAGGAAGCGTTCGACTACGTGGATGCGCCCATCAAGCGGGTGGCTCAGAAAGAAGTGCCGCTGCCCTACAACCGCACGCTGGAGCAGATGGCGCTGCCACAGGTTGAGGATGTGATCAATGCGGTCAAGGAGGTGTTGAATGGCTGAAACCATTAGCATGCCCAAACTTGGCTTTGACATGGCGGAAGGCACCCTGGTGCGTTGGGTGCGGCATGAAGGTGAAACGGTGGAGAAGGGCCAGGTGCTGGCTGAGATCGAAACCGATAAGGCCACCGTGGAGGTGGAGTCGAGTTTTAGCGGGGTGGTGCTGAAACACCTGGTGGAACAGGGCAGCATCGTCCCGGTGGGTACGCCGATTGCCGTAGTAGGCGAGGCGGGCGAGAAAGTAGACGCCGCTCCTGCCGAGTCCAAACCGGCTGCTAAGACTGAGGTTGCTGCCGTGGCGCAAGCGCAGGCCGAAACCCCTGTCGCGGAAGCGGCAGCGCAACCCGTAGCGGTGATGGAAGGCGGGCGCGTGAAGGCTTCTCCGTTGGCGCGCAAACTTGCGGAGGAGCGTGGGTTGAACCTGGCAGTAGTTTCTGGCAGCGGCCCGGGCGGTCGCGTGGTGCGCAAGGATGTGGAGAGTTACGTTCCGGCAGTAGCACCGGTGTTGGCTGCTCCAGCAGCTCCGGTCGCCGCTTCAGCTCCGGCGGCTCCGGCAGCTAAAGGCCCTGCTCCGGTGGCGCTGCCCCCGGCGGTGTGGGGTGGGGCAAAGGCTCCGGCGGATGAGCGCATTCCCCTGGACAAGCTGCGCACAGCCATTGGGCGACGGATGGTGGAATCGAAGCAGCAGGTGCCCCACTTCTATGTGACTCACAATTACAACGTGGAGCCAATGCTGGACCTGCGGACGAAGTTGAACGCTTTGCTGTCGGATGACGCCAAGCTGACGGTCAACGACTTTATCATCAAGGCTGTGGCGCTGGCTCTGCGGCGGTTCCCCAACATCAATGCTTCGATCGCAGGGAATGAGATTATCCGCCACGGACAGGTGAATGTGGGCGTTGCGGTGGCTGTGGAAGGCGGCTTGCTGACCATTGTGACCAAGGACACCGATTTGAAGCCGCTGCGGGTCATCTCCGCCGAGGTGCGCGAGATGGTGGCGCGGGCGCGGGCCGGGCGGGTGAAGCCAGATGACATCGAAGGCTCTACATTCTCGATCTCCAACCTGGGTATGTTCGATGTGGAACACTTTGTAGCCATCATCAACCCGCCGGAAGCGGCCATCCTGGCCGTGGGCTCCGCGATGAAAGTGCCGGCGGTGGTGGGCGACGAGATCAAGGTGCAAACGCGGATGAAGGCCACCCTGTCGGCGGATCACCGCGTGACAGATGGCGCGGAGGCGGCCCAGTTCATGCAAGCGCTGGCCGAGTACCTTGAGGAGCCCATGCGGCTGGTGTTGTAAGCACAAGAACTTTTGAAGGGTATAAGACAAACCCTAAGGGTCTTCAAGACCCTTAGGGTTTTTGTATAGACATTGCTTTTCCTAATTTTCGGATGCAGAAACGTCAATATATAGCAACTTATAGATGCTGTAGAATTCGAAAATCTGGCGGATGTAATTGCGCGTTTCTTCGGGGCGGATGACTTCCAGGAGCAGGTCGGGATCGTCTCCGGCTAACTGGCTCCAGGCGATCGTATTGCCGGGACCGCCGTTGTAGGCAGCCAGCGCCCAAAACGGGCTGCCGTTGAAATAATCACGCTGCCGAGCCAGGTACTGCGTACCATAGACGATGCTGACATTGGGGCGGCTCAGGTCAGCCTGATCGTAGTTGTTGGGCCAGTTGTTCAGCACAAAGATTTCCTGCCCGGTTGCGGGCATGATCTGCATTAAACCCTGCGCGCCCACCCCGGAAGTTGCGAAAGGCTCGAAAAGGCTTTCCTGGCGGATGACGCTGAGGAGATACAGCGGGTTCATGTCGTGTTCGGCTGCATTGGGCAGGACCAGGTCACGGTAATAGACTCCGAAGCGGATGTGATTGAAGTATTTGGGGGCCGAGAGAGTCCCGACATCGTCCATTCCTGCCAGATCCAGGATTTGGCGGGATGCCAGGATGGCAGGGCGGTAATAGTTCTGTTCTAGCAAGAAATTCATCAGTCGGAATGTTTGGGCCGGGTCGGCAACCACGGACAGGCGCACTGTTTCAAACTCGTCCCGCGCTTCTGAGTATAAGCCCAGGCGGTGCAATTCCTCGCCGCGTTGGAAGGCAGGGTCGAGACGCAGCGCGTTGAGATCGGCGAGGTTGGTATCGGGGGACAGGCCAAAGGTAGTTCGCAGCCAGGTTTCAGCTTCAGGGCGCAAGGCGTTGAGATCATACTCCAGGTCGAAGGGCGGGGCGGATTCAAAAGGCGCCTGGCTGGCCGCCAGCTCTTTGGCGCGTTCACTGTAGTACCCGGTTGGATCGCGCAGCGCGGCCTGTTCATAAGATCGCCGGGCTTCATCGGCGTTGCCCTCGGCAGCATGGGTCTTTCCGACCCACAGCAAGGCCGCGGCCTGGTCTTCGGGATCGGTGGCCAGTACCAGCATCCGTTGGAAGATGGTACGGGCCTGAACATAATCACCTAAACGGTAAGTGGTGATGCCAGACAGGAACAGCCCATCCATACTGCGCTCTGCGGACGGGTAACCGTCGATCATCTGCTGCCAGACTGCCGCCGCCTCGGAGAGGAAGCCCCCGCGTTCGAGGATGCGGGCAGCTTCATAGAGCACAGTGGGTGCTTCGGGCGTTTGGGGGAATAGCGCGACATAGCCTAACAGCCCCTGGGCGGCTTCCTGGTATTGGTCTAGGTAGGCCCATTGCGTGTAAGCTCGTTCGGTGTAAGCCCGGTAAAGGAAACGATCGGAGGGGTACTGATCGATGAGCTCGTTAAAATATTCCAGGGCATATCCCGGCTCATCGAGTGCCCGCCGGGACAGTGCCAGGTAGTACAGGGCTGTGCCATCCAGCGATTCGCCGGATTTGATGTAACGGTTCAGTGCATCGATCGCCAGGCCATACCTCCCGGCGAAGTAGTCGATGATGCCCCGGTCGAGTTCGCTCACCGGAATACCGGCGTTGACCAGTTCGGTCAAGCCCAGGTAGGTGTCGAAGGAGGTGGGGAAGAGGTTGACCGAGTCGAGGTAACGGGCGTAAGCCTGTTCGGGCTCGCCCAGGCTCATGTAGGTTTGGCCAAGAGAATAGTTGGCGCGCGCTTTGGCGTAATCATTGGAAGCGGTCTGGTATATGTCGAGGTAGAGGATTACGGCATTGGTGAAATCATTAGCTGCCAGCAGCGCGTCGGCTTGCTTCAAGCGGATCCATTCCGAGCTGCCGGGATGGTAGTGTTCGAGAGCCATTTGATAGGCAGTCGCGGCGTTAACCATTTCGCCCGCGTTCGCGAAAGCGTCGCCCTGGTATTCATATACATAGCCGTTGAGCAAGCCGGGACCCAGTTCAATGTACTTACCGTAGGCCTGTGCAGCCAGGGCATATTGCAAGCTGTCGTCGTATGCTTGAGCCAGGTAAAACCAGGCGAAGGGAGCCTGGGGAGAGGAAGGGTAGGTTTGGAGGACGCTTTCCAACTGGCTGATGGCTGCGCCGTAATTGCGCTCGAGGTACACCGAGCGGGCAGAACCGATGAGCGCTGCGGCGCGGGTTTCGTCATCCTGGGCCGCTGATTGGGCCTCAAGGTATTGCTTGCGAGCGTCCTCAAAGTTGCCCAGGAACAGGTCCTGTTCACCCAAATCGATGCGCGCGGCAGGCAGGGGCGTTGGCGATGGGGTGGGGG
>JAEXTI010000580.1 GCA_023406965.1 Chloroflexota bacterium | reverse complement strand
TGGTGCAGGGCGTGGAAGGCAACAAGTATGCCATTGGTTACTTCGGCTACGCTTATTACCAGGAAGAAGCCGACCGTCTGGGCATGCTCACGGTGAACGGTGTGACCCCTTCGCAGAAGACCGCAGAAGATGGTTCCTATGTTCTTGCCCGCCCGCTGTTCATCTATTCGGATGCTGAAATCCTCAAATCGAAACCCCAGGTGGCAGCGTTCGTGCGCTTCTACCTCGACAACGTCAACGCAGTGATTACCGAGGTGGGATACTTCCCCGCCAGCTACAAAGCGCTGAACGAGTCGAAACTGCTGTGGATTGATGCCGTTCGGTAACAACAATTCGCTCAGCCGGGCTGCTCCTTCAGCCCGGCTGAGCCGGTTGAACTTGCTCAATCCCCTTCTCCGCCCGGTTCTTGGGGAGAAGGGGAAAGTGTCGCCGGAGGGAAGATCCGCGAAATGGAAAATCAGATTGTGAAACAACAGGTCATTCGAATGGAAAGTGCTGATCAACTCGTTATCCATAAATTGCATAAGCGGCCTCGGCTGGGCGAGACCTTTATTCATGGGTTTCTGTTTTTTTGCGGCGCAGTTTCCATCTTCACAACCATCGGTATCGTTTTTGAATTAGGCAAGGAATCGTTATTATTTTTCCAAATGCCGGGAGTGACGCTGGTTGAGTTTTTGACCAAAACCGAATGGCAGCCCACCATCGGCAAATTTGGCGTATTGCCGTTGATCAATGCGACCTTGATGACCACTTTCTTTGCCATGCTGGTGGCGCTGCCTTTGGGGTTGGGGGCGGCCATTTATTTGAGCGAATACGCGACGCCGCGCGCGCGGAGCATCCTCAAGCCGGTGCTGGAGGTGCTGGCGGGCGTGCCCACGGTGGTGTACGGGTTCTTCGCGCTGACCTTCATGACACCGCTGCTGCGCTCCATTTTTGGCGAGCAAGTGCAGGTGTATAACACGCTTTCGGCGGGGCTGGTGATGGGCATCATGATCCTGCCGCTGGTGTGCTCGATGAGCGAGGACGCGCTGAGCGCTGTGCCGCGCTCGCTGCGCGAGGCGGCATACGGGCTGGGCGCGACCCGGCTGGAGACCGCCGTGCAGGTGGTGGTTCCGGCGGCGCTTTCCGGGATCATCGCCGCCTTCATTCTGGGCGTCTCCCGCGCGGTGGGCGAGACGATGATTGTGGCTCTGGCGGCGGGCTCGGGTCCCAAGTTCACCTTTGATCCCTTCCACGCTGCCGAGACCATGACAGGCTATATCGCCCGCATCAGCGGCGGCGATGTGGCTTACGACACGCCGGATTACAACAGCATTTTTGCAATCGGTTTATTGTTGTTTACCTCTACATTGATTTTGAACATCATCAGCCGCCGGCTGGTGGCGCGCTTCCGCGAGGTGTATGAATGAGCGGTTACTTTTCTACCCCCAAGAGCAACCTGGCATTGCGGCACCGCGTGGGCAGAGTTTGGAAGACGATTTTCTTCTTCTCGACGGCGATTGGCTTACTGGCCCTGGCGGTATTGGTCATTACCATTGTGGATGATGTGTTTGGGCTGGTAGCGGTAGTTGATAAAGTGGACCGGGCCACGCTGGCCGAGCGTCCTTTGGAAGACCTGGAGAAGGACGAACTGCTAGCAATTTTGTCGGACAAAGTGAGCACCAACCGTTTGCGCACCATCCAGCGAAATGGAGACTTTACCCTGGATGAATTATCAACCGGGGAGGTATATGACCTGGTGGTTGCCGAGGTGGTCAAGCCAACCGTCGAGGAGAGCTACCCGCTGTTTGAGTCGTTGTTCAACCGAGCTGAGATCGAAGCCGAGGTGGCTGAGAAGCATCCCGACGCGACCATCTATTTTTATTCCTGGCTGAACCAGCGCTTTTTGACCAACTCGATGAGCACCACGCCCCAACTGGCGGGTGTGCGCACGGCTTTGTTTGGCTCGCTGTGGATCATTTTGATTACCGTCGGTTTTGCCTTCCCCATTGGGGTTGGGGCTGCGATCTACCTGGAAGAATATGCCGGGCGCTCATGGATCAACCGCATCATCCAGACCAACATTGACAACCTGGCCGGGGTTCCATCGATTGTCTATGGCATTTTGGGCCTGGCGATCTTTGTGCGCACGCTATCTACCCTGACCAGTGGAAAGGCCTTTGGTGTGGAGGGAGTGGAAACCGGGCGAACCATCTTGTCGGCGGGGTTAACGATGGGCCTGCTGGTGCTGCCGATATTGATCATCAATGCCCAGGAAGCTATTCGCGCGGTGCCCAACTCGCTGCGCCAGGCCAGCTACGGGTTGGGCGCAACCCAGTGGCAGACTATCTGGCATCACGTCCTGCCTTCGGCCTTTCCCGGTATCCTGACCGGTACCATTCTGGCCATTTCCAGGGCCATCGGCGAGACGGCCCCTTTGATCCTCGTGGGGGCTTCCAGCCTGATCAATAAAGATCCCCAGGGTATTTTTTCCTACTTCACGGCTTTGCCTATCCAGATTTATAATTGGACCTCCCGGCCGCAGGCGGAGTTCCGCAATATCGCCGCGGCAGCGATAATTGTTCTTCTGGTGGTATTATTAAGCTTGAACGCCGTGGCCATTTTGACACGCAACCGTTTGACGAGGCGCGCTCCATGACCGAAACTTTAGAAAAACAGCATTTAGCCATTGAAACCCGGGATATGCACCTGTTCTACGGCCATTTCCGCGCCGTGAAGGACGTGGATTTGCAAGTGATCCCGCAAAAAATCACCGCCATCATTGGGCCATCCGGTTGCGGTAAGAGTACTGTGCTGCGTTCCTTCAACCGCATGAACGACTTTGTGCCTTCGTTCCACATGGAAGGAGAGGTGCTTTTCCACGGGCAGAACATTTATGCCACCGATGTGGACCCGGTGATGGTGCGCCAGCGTATCGGCATGGTTTTTCAGAAGCCCAACCCGTTCCCCAAAAGTATCTATGATAACGTGGCCTGGGGCGCGCGCATCAACGGCTTTAAAGAGAATATGGATGACCTGGTGGAACAGACACTCCGACAAGCAGCGCTGTGGGACGAGGTGAAGGATGACTTGCGCAAGAGCGGCCTGTCGCTTTCGGGCGGGCAGCAGCAGCGCCTGTGCATTGCGCGGGCGCTGGCGGTGAAACCCGAGATCATCTTGATGGACGAGCCCTGTTCGGCGCTGGACCCGATCGCGACCTTGAAGATCGAAGATTTGATGCGTGAGTTGTCGGAGCAATATACGATCATCATTGTGACCCACAACATGCAGCAGGCTGCGCGCGCGTCGGATTACACCGCGTTTTTTACAATGGATGAAGATCGGGCGGGGATAATGGTAGAATATGGAGAGACGAATCAGATATTTACCAACCCCCGGGATAAACGCACCGAAGATTACATCACCGGGCGTTTTGGATAGTTCTCACATTACTCCGGAAAGGGTTATTTATGCCTCGAGAAACGTTGGACCGCCAGATCCACCAGCTTCAAGATGAAGTTCTCCTGCTCGGCAGCATGGTTGAACAGGCGTTGTTGCGCTCGGTGGAAGCGCTGAGAAAGCGCGATGTGACCGCGGCGCAAAAAATCATCCGTGATGATCACGCGATCAACGAAAAACGCTATGCGCTTGAAAATGCGATTCTCATTTTGATTGCCACCCAGCAACCCATGGCGCACGATTTGCGCTTGCTGGCGGCTATTCTGGAAGTGAACATCGAGCTGGAGCGGATGGGCGATTACGCCAAAGGCAACGCCAAAGTGGTCATGCAGTTGGGCGACTCCGATATTCAGGTGCCCATGCGCGAGATCTCGCAAATGGCGGAACTGGCGGTGGGAATGCTGCACCGCTCGTTGAGCGCGTTTGTAACCGAAAATGCTACCCAGGCGCACGCCATTCCGGAAGAGGACGAACAGGTGGATGCGCTGTATAACCAGACATACCGCTTGCTGGTAGAGCAGATGATCGCCCGCCCTGAGATGATTGACCAGGTCAATTTACTCATTTGGGTGATTCATAATTTTGAGCGTGCCGCGGACCGGGTGACCAATATTTGCGAGCGCACGGTCTTCATCGCAACCGGCGAGCTGTTCGATATGGATACTGACGATCTGGAAGATTTGGAGTAACACAGGTTTTTCAGGCGCCGGCCAGGACAACCCAGAAAGGCAAAATTAGATGTTTGCGGGGCTTTAACCCTGGAAACATCTATTTTTTCTTCTACATAAGGTACAATCTAGAGTGCATCACTCCACAATCGATCCGTACGCCGGAGGACGAGCATGAAAAACCATAGGGATGAAGGGATCTGCGTCTATGGCGCGGGTGTATTACTCAAACATTTAGGTGCCCTGGAGAAAGAACAGGAGGGGGTGCGTAACGGCAGCGCGGATATCGAATATATCCACAGGATGCGCGTGGCCAGCCGCAGGCTGCGGGCGGCTTTGCCTTTGTTTGCCGGCTGCCTGCCCAAGCGCAAGGCGGAGGTATGGTTAAAGGATATTCGCCGGATCACGCAGGCGCTGGGCGCAGCCCGAGACGCGGACGTGCAGATCGATGCGCTGGCCAAATATGCCCGGAAGCAGGATGACCCCACCCAGGGGCCGGGACTGACCCGCCTGCTGCTTCGTTTGCGGCAGCATCGTGCTGCTTTGCAGGCGCCTCTGGAGGAAGCCATCGCCCGGTTGGAAAGCGACAACACCGTGCCCGACTTGCGCGCCGTGCTGGAGCCGCTGGCCGCCCAAGCCGAGCAAGTGTATGTCTTTACCCCGCAGCTTTACCGGCACGCTTTTCAGCACATCACCGGGCGGCTGGACGATTTCCTGGGTTATGCCGAAATTGTTCACCAGCCGGATAAAGTGGCGGAACTGCATGAGATGCGTATTGCAGCCAAGTGGCTGCGTTACACAATGGAGAATTTTGCCCCACTTTACGGCGGCGAGTTGAAGGATTGGCTGAACCCGGTGCGGGAGATGCAGGAACAGTTGGGCGACATTCATGACTGCGATGTGTGGGGCGTGTACCTGCCGCAGTTCATGGAAGAAGAGCGCGAGCGCATGTTGGCCTACCTGGGCCATGTCAAATCGTACCATCGCCTGGTGCTGGGGTTCCAGGGCTTTCTCATCGACCGGCAGACCATGCGTGACAGGCGCTACGCCGAGTTCCGCGCTTACTGGGATTCGCTGCTGGAGCAGGACCTGTGGGCCGGGTTGCGCAAGCAGATCGGTTTGCCGATCACCTTGACGCCGAATTGGCCGCCGCCCGCGCTATCCGAATAAAGATTTTGGACTACTACTCGGGCAGCAGGCTGAGACCCAATGCGCCACCGTAGGCGAACAACATCATTTTGAGGACCTTGCCCAGCCAGCACCAGAAGAGAAACTTGGCCGGGGGCATTTTCAGAGTCCCGGCGATCAAGCCGGCAATATCAAAGAGCGGGTTGGGGATAAAGCCCAGTACCAGGATGGTCCAGCCCCCATATTTTTTCATCCAATTTTCAAGTTTGATGTAGGCGGGGGTGCGTTCGGCTACTTTTTGGCCGCTGAACCCTGCCAGATAGCCGGAGAATTCGCCTAGGGCCGCACCGCTGCCCGCGGCGATGGCGACCCAAAAGGGGTTGAAGACTGCACCCATCAACGAGGTCACGATGATTCCGGGCATGGGCAAGATGAGGGTGGCGTTAGCCAGCATGGAGAAGAGGAAGATGCCGGGGTAACCGAACTCTTCCAACTCTTTGATGCGGTCGCGAAAGATGAACAGGGTGACAGAAAGGGCTATGACGAAGACCAGGGTGGCGATGCGCACCCATTTCATCTTGGGGTCTTCGGGCGGCTTGACGGCAGGCCTGGATGGGGTAACTGGATCCTCGGGTGAAGTCGTAACGGGCTCGGGGGGATTATCCATGCGAGTCCGTCTCTTCACCCAGCAAGAATTTGATCCGAGATTCCACCATATCCAGAGCTACTGAGTTGAAGCCGCCTTCGGGGATGATGATATCGGCGTAGCGCTTGGAAGGCTCGACGAACTCCATGTGCATGGGGCGGACCGTACCCAGGTATTGGTTAATAACCGATTCGGTGGTGCGCCCGCGCTCGATGATGTCACGCTGCAGGCGGCGGATGAAGCGAATGTCGGCGTCGGTGTCGACGAAGATTTTTACATCGAAAAGACGGCGCAGGTTGGCTTCGTAAAAGATGAGAATGCCGTCCACGAGGATCACGCGATGGGGCTCTACCCGGCGGGTTTGACCGGTGCGGGTGTGGCGGGTAAAGTCGTAGATAGGCACATCGGCGGGCTCGCCGCGCTTGAGCTGTTTGATATGCTGCTCGAGCAGGTCGGATTCGAGCGAATCGGGGTGGTCGAAGTTGACTCGGGATCGCTCTTCGGTGGTCATGTGGCCTAACTCGCGGTAATAAGCGTCATGAGGGAGAAAAGCGATGCGGTCACGCCCCACGCGTTCGAGGATGGCCTGGGCGACGGTGGTCTTGCCGGAGCCAGTGCCGCCGGCAATGCCAATGACAATCGGTTGGAGTTTAGGCTGCATGGGTTGATTATAGTACCAATTGGGGGTGGAATATTGTAAAAATTCCTGGTTCATTAGGGATTGGCATGGCAAAACTCGCATTTTGTAGTTGCCCAAAGTGCGGGTTTTGTCACGTTATTCTTCTAAAGAGAAGCAAGAGTAGCCTCTCCCAGAGGATTACTCTTTTCTAATCAAGGGCAGGTAAACCTGGGGATAGATATATTCTACTTTCGCGCCCACAAGAATATGGTTCAGCACCCCCTCGATACCCAATTGTACCCGCAAGCGGGTGATCATGCTGGAGGGGTCGATCACCCCCATCTCATCACAAGTGTCTGAAAATACAAGGGTCCGGGTTTCGGGAGAGGCTCCCGAACTGATATCGTAAAGTGGATCGGAAAAAGTTCCCGTTTGAGGAAAATAGTTCCTTCCAACGAAGGTCATATTTTTCTCGTCGTCATCCATAAAGTAAAAGGTGATCTTCTGGATACAGGTGTTGGGTGGCAAATCGACGCTTACCTGAAAGTTCTGCCCGGTACTAAGCGCCAGCGCATATACTCCCATGCTAATGTTGTCGTAAGTTAGAGCAGAGCTGGATGGCAAAAAATGAATTCCAGAGTAAGTCTTGGTTTGTACTTGTCCTAATTGGGAAGTGGCAGGTGGCGTGTAACGCACGCGTGCTCCCACGATGCGTAGATCCACTGCGGCAGCTTGCGGACGGAATAAGATAGAGTAGGAATTTGTGGCGTTATCAATAGTGATGTTATCTGATATTGCGATCGTTTGAATGGTGGCGGAGGCTCCGGAAGTAGTAGTGTTTATTTCTGCGGTGACCATGGAAGGTGATGGTCGATGGGTAATCAACTGTAAAGCGAAATTCTGTGTATGGTTATCTATAAAAAACCATTTCACTTCTTTGATAATTGCACCTTGTGGCAGGTCCAGGCGGGTGTAGAAATAATCGCCTGCAGTGATAGCAGTGGCGACGAGAGAGCCTGAGAAGGGTGAATCGGGGGTAAATGTTGTTGTTGAGCTGCCAGGGCGGAAATCTGCGCCAATTATTGTGACGTCCTGGTCACCGCTGGATGGCATTGTTGGCAGGGTATAGGCGATGCGTGCGCCACACAATACCTGAGTGTTTCCGGTGTCACGAAACTGCACTCTCAGGCGATATGAATAAATGTTGTTTATGGTAAACGGGAGACCAGAAGAAAGATTAAAGGCGCGGATGTTGGGGAGGGATAAATTTGAATAGCCAAAACCTATCTCTACGTGAGAACCGGTCTCAGGATCATAACGCATGGCCGAATACTCAACGCCGACATCTTGGTTATTGTCAATGATGAAAAAGGTGATGCCCGTCACCGTTGCACCCTGGGGCAGGGTGTAGGCTGCGTAATAACTATAATCGCTTAGATTATTCACTGGGTAAAGGCCGCCGTTTCCGAACGAATAGGTTAAATTCGAAGACTCGGGGTGGAAGTCAAGGCCGGTCAGTGTTTTGTAGTGGGTAGTGGGTTCTGCAGCCAGAGGAACGAAAACTGTTGGTTGTGTTTCGTTCAGGGGTTCAATGGGCAAATTGTCGATTGCTTGCAAATTGCTTTGCGACGGAGTATCTGCCCGCACTGGGGAAGGCGAAGCAAATAGAACAGCTGAAAGACAAATGGTCAGCGCAACTCGAAAAGCTGTCTTCATAATTGAGCCTCGTTAAGCAAATGTATTACGAAAGATGAATTTTGGGAATCGTTGTGTAATTATAGATCGAAACTTGACAATGACATAAACTAAACGACAGGTTAAATTCACTATTGACTCGTAAGTATAAATATAATAATATACATATATAAACATAAGTATACTCAAGGGAGAGTGTTATGAGCGAGCAATTGGATGCATTGACGGGGCTGTATCACCGGGCGCAGCTGCTGCGGCGGCTGGACGAGGCACTGTCGCTGGCGGGGCAGAAGGGCTACAACATTGGCGTGGTGCAGGTGGACATGGACCACCTGCTGTACGTCAACGAGCACTACGGGCATGTGGCGGGCGACGACTGCTTGAAGCGCATTGGTGAAGCGCTGAAAGTAGTTTTTACCGGCGAGCACTTTGCCGGACGCTACGGGGGGGATGAGTTCCTGGCAGTGACTATCGGTTTGAGCGCCGAGGA
>JAEXTI010000559.1 GCA_023406965.1 Chloroflexota bacterium | reverse complement strand
GATATATATTATCTAAATAAACGAGCGCTGCTCAACCAGAGATGGAAGATTTCATTTCCCCTCTCTGAACAATGACCACAAATTACTGGTAACGACAACACAGGAGGAAACCATGGACGGAGGTATAAAACTAGGACGGGTCTGGAATGTCCCGATCAACCTGCACTACAGCTGGTTCCTCATCGCCGGGCTCATCACCTGGTCGCTGGCAACCGGCTACTTTCCCAACGCTTACCCACAAATTGCCCAAGGCTACCATTGGGTCTTAGCAGCGGTCACTGCGGTACTTTTTGCAGCCTCGGTGCTTCTGCATGAATTAGGCCATGTGGCTCTAGCCCTTCGCGAGCGCATCCCCGTGCGCAGCGTGACGCTGTTCCTCTTTGGCGGCGTGGCCCAAATCACCGAAGAACCACGCTCCGCCGGCGCCGAGTTCCGCATTGCCATCGCCGGCCCGCTCACCAGCCTGCTCCTGGCAGGCCTCTTTGGAATTCTTTACTTGCTGGACCAATCTATCCCCTTCCTGGCAGCCCCCAGCGAGTACCTGATGCGCATCAACCTCATCCTGGCGGTCTTCAACATGATCCCCGGCTTCCCGCTCGACGGCGGGCGCGTTCTGCGCTCGGTGGTGTGGAAGATCACTGGCAGCCCCTACCGCGCTACCCGCTTTGCCTCTACCATCGGCCAACTGGTGGCCTTTGGCTTCATCGGCGTAGGCATTTTCACTGCCGTGACGGGCAACTTCTTCAACGGCCTGTGGCTGGCCTTCATCGGCTGGTTCTTGCAGAATGCCGCCGCCGGGGCTTTCCAGCAAGCCGCCATGCAGAAATCGCTCGAAGGCGTCACCGTGGCCCAGGTTATGCGCCGCGACCTGGATTCCGTGCCCGCTCTCGCGCCCATCAACCAGATCATCGAAGAGCGCATCCTCAACACCGGCAAGCGCAGCTTCCTGGTAAACGAAGACGGCCAAATGCGCGGGCTGCTCACGTTATCCAAAATTGCATCCTTCCCCCAACGCCAGTGGCCCTTCCTCACCGCGCGCCAGGTCATGATCCCCGTCGAGCAGCTTCGCTCGGTCACCCCCTACACCGACCTGTTGAATGCCCTGCGCGAGATGGAACTCAACCAGCAGCCGCAGCTAGCGGTTGTCCACGACCGTGAGGTTCTGGGCACGCTCTCCCGAGACGACATCCTGCGCTTCATGCGCGTGCGCTCCGAGCTGGGCATCTAACCCCCCAGAACTTCATCACTCACAACGAAAACCGGGCGCGGCATGCGCCCGGTTTTCGTTAGCATCAAACCACAACCTCCACTCGTTGTCCGGCCTCCGCGCTTTCCAGCGCCCCAAACACCATTGCCAGGCTTTGAATGTTGTCGGTGCACACAGTCTCCGGCACGCGCCCTTCGCGCACGCAATCCACAAAATCGTGGATCAACCCGCCGTGCCCGCCCACCTGGTTGCCGCTGTAAGGCGCGATGACCCCCGTTTGCTTCTCGGCAAAGAACCCGCCCGCCGGGTGTACTGCCCACTCGGCTTGCAGCTTCTCCCCGCCATCCCACAGCGCCGTGCCCCGCGTGCCGATCAATCGCCAATCACACTCCCAACTGGTCATCAGCCCCTCCGCGCACCACGACCCTCGGTAGGTATACACCAACCCGCCGCTCATCTCAAAAACCGCCACCGCCGAGGCCCCGTGGCTGTACCACGAACCCTGCGGGTTCCACTCCTTGCAGTACACCGCCTCGGGATTCGCCCCGCTCAAAAAGCGCATCTGGTCAAAGCTGTGAATGGCCATATCCACCAACAGCACATGTTTCATCACATCCCTGAACCCGCCGAAGTGCGGCCCCAGAAAGAAATCACTGTTCACCGTGGTCAATGGGCCAATCTCCCCGCCCCTAAGGTAGTCGCGCAGCGCGCGAATTTCGGCTTGATAGCGCCGGTTTTGCATCACCGCGTAGAGCTTGCCGCTCTCCTGGGCCTTCGCCACCATCCGGCGCGCATTTTCCATCGAGTCCGCCATCGGCTTCTCGCCCAGTACGTGCATGCCCCGCCCCAGTGCCTCCAGGGTCACATCCACATGCGCCTCAGGCACCGTGCAGTCGAAGACAATATCCGGCTGGGTGCGGTCTAGCATCGCCGGTAGATTGTCGCCTATCTCGACGTTCTCCAGCCCAAACTTCGCCGCCCTCTCTCGGGCCGTCTCGCGCCGCAAATCCACCAGCCCGACCATCTCCAGCCCCTCGATCTCCCCAATCGGCTTCAACCACGTCTGGCTAATTCCCCCGCAGCCCACCAACACCGCTCGCAATGTCTGCTTCATAGTGAACCTCTCACATTATAAAAACGGCACCCTGTCATCCGTTGATTCATTTCCTATTTGTGTACGGCTCGTTTATTTTAACATCTTTCTGCGCCACCCCCGTTTCTATTCGTGTGTATAATGAATCCATGATTCGCCCCGGCACCATCATCATCCTCAACGGCGCCTCCAGCTCAGGCAAGACTACCTTGCTGCGCGAGTTGCAAAACCGCCTCGATCCGCCTTTTCTGGAAGCCGGGATCGACAAATTCATCTGGATGCTCCCCAAGCGCTACCTCGACCGCCCGCTATGGGATGACGTTCTCGGATTAGCCGTCCAGCCCGGTGAGACCGGCCGCTGGTTGTTCTCCGGAATGCACTATGCCATTGCCGCGCTCTCCCGCCAGGGCATTTGCGTAGTCGCCGATCACGTTCTGGTTGAGCCTGTCTGGGTGGCTCAATGCGCCGAATTATTCCACGAATTGCCTGCTTACCTGGTAGGGGTGCGCTGCCCCCTGGACGTGCTTGTTGAGCGCGAGCGCTCCCGCCAGGATCGCACCCTCGGCCAGGCCGCAGCACAATTCCCTATCGTCCACGCCCACGGATTGTACGATGTCGAAGTCGACACTTCTGAATGTTCGCCCGCTGAATGCGCCGAAAAAATCATCCAGCGGCTGCAAGATTCTCAGCCGCCTTCCGCTTTAAAAAACCTGCAATATTCGAGGATCCGATGACTAAAACATCCCCCCACCTCGCCTGTCTCCTCGGCGGCGCCATCGGCGATGCCCTCGGCGGCCCCATCGAGTTCCTCTCCCTGGCCCAAATCCGCGCCAAGTTCGGCCCCGCCGGGGTTACTGACTACACGCAGCTTGACGGCGGCATCGCCCGCTTCACCGACGACACCCAGATGACTCTCTTTACCGCCGAGGGCTTCCTCCTGGCCCCGCCTAACACGGACCCCATCCCCACCGTTCACCGTGCTTACCGCGCCTGGTTGCAAACCCAATCCGGCCGCTTCGATCCCTCTCGCAAGGTTCTCGAAGGCCGCCTCCTGGCCCTGCCCGAGATGTGGGCGCTGCGCGCCCCTGGCGCCACCTGCCTCTCGGCTCTGCGCTCGGGCCAAATAGGCACCATGGCCCAGCCCCTCAACGACAGCAAAGGCTGCGGCGGTATCATGCGTGCCGCCCCCGCCGGGCTGCTCTTTGAACCACAAACCGCCTTCGACATGGGTTGCCGTCTGGCCGCCCTCACCCACGGACACCCCACCGGTTATCTTTCCGCCGGGTTCTTTGCCTGCCTCGTCTCAGCCCTTTTGCGTGGCTCCGACCTGTCCGCCGCCATCCGCCTGGCCCACCTGCTCCTTCTCGGCCACACCGGGCGCGAAGAGACTGCTGCTGCTGTTCAGGCTGCCCTGAATCTCGCTGCCGACTCCACCGT
>JAEXTI010000464.1 GCA_023406965.1 Chloroflexota bacterium | reverse complement strand
ATTCGTGCCCAATCCCCAGGCAGTTCACCGTGATTCCGTCATCCACCAGTTGAGCGGTCAGATTCAAACAGGCATCATCATCGCCATAAGTATGTCCGTCTGTCAACAGTAGCAGATGGCGGCTGTATCGTGGGTCCACCGAGCGCAATTGCTCAACACCCAACATCAGCCCCTGGTAGATTTCGGTCCCGCCGCCCGCTTGTAGCATCGAAATGCGCGCATCCTCCCGAGCAATATCCGTCAACCGGGTCGGCGGCACGATCAAATCCGCCCGATCACTGAAAGATACCACCGAAATCAAATCCTGCTGTCGGAACTGTCGCAGCAGTTGGCTGGCGCTGGTTTTCACCATATCCATGCGCTGCCCCTGCATCGATGTCGACCGGTCAATCACCAGGCACAAATGGAAAGGCGGAAGCTGGTTTGGTTCCAAATCCGCGGTGCAAATCAAATCTACCAACACATACATCAATTGTTGTTCGTTCAACAACGGAATAACATTCCGGCTAAAGCGCGCGTTGATCGACACATCCGGCGGCTTGCGCAAACTTTCCGGGATGGTCATGTCGTATTCCAGGCGTCGCGCCGTGTTAGACAGCGTTTCGTACGCTTCTTGAATCTTTAAGAAAAGGTCGGTGAAGATGGGATCCTGCGTGACATCGGGATGATATTTGCGAGCCAACTCAAAATATGCTACGCGAATTTCTTCAGCGGTAGCATCATAAGGTAAGCCCAATGTCTTATAGTGATCTGCCAAATTCCTTCCCCGTTAAAAAAAAATTAGTGCAAGTATTTTACCAGCACAACGCTGATATTATCCGGCCCGCCGGCTTCGTTCGCCGCTGCCACCAAATCGTTGCAGGCCTCCGGCAAGCTCTTCGCAGAAGTCACAATCCGGAAAATCTCGTTTTCCGGCACCATGGTCCACAGGCCATCGCTGCATAACATTAGATAACCGGGCACAGGGAATTGGAGTGTGTTGATGTCCGGTCGGAAAGGCTCAGGCTGCCCCAGCGCCCGATAAAGGACATTCCGCTGAGGGTGATTCATCGCCTCCTTCTCATTGATCTGCCCCAATTCCTGCAACCGGCGCACCAGAGAATGATCCTGTGTCACCACCTGGGTGCGCCCATCGGGGTGAATAAAGTACCCCCGGCTGTCACCCACATGCGCCATCGTCACCTGGTCGCCAACCACCAACCCTGCGGTCAATGTGGTCCCGCCGCCAGGAGCCATGCGCACCACTGCCCGGTGGGCTTCTTTCACGCCCCCCTCCATAATCTCTTGAATGCTCTCTTCCAACCCATTCCCGCTCATCGAGAACAAAGCCGGATAAAGCCGGGTGAGCACGTGCTCAACCATCGTTCGCGCGGCGGCGCTGCTGGCCACCTCTCCATGCTGGTGCCCACCCATGCCATCAGCCACCACAAAAATGCCGATGGGCAAATCGCGTTGCCCGTCCGCAATCACCGCGGTCAAGGCAAAAAGTGTGTCCTCATTGTGGTCGCGCTGCCTTCCCACCGATTGCCCAGTTCCAACAGCAAATTGGGCGGGGTTCAATGAGATCTCAACTTTCGCAACGACCTGCAACTGGTCGTCCGATAAAGGAGCTGTTTCGATGGTAGGCTTGGTCGCCTGTTGATCGTCACCCGATTTAAAAATCTTGCGGATAAAATCTAACACACTGCCTCCCTGCAACGATGGTCCCCCGCTGGCTCGTCAAACCAATAAAGCATAAAGGATGTGGTCTGCCGAACCAAAGTATAGTATATCATTATACACAGTCGGGCTACTAGTAATTGGCCCGCCTGTTGGGAATTTCCACCGCAGGCGTCCGGTGCGATATTCCAGGCAGTATAGATTACCGTCTGCTGCGCCGCAATACACCGAGTCTTTGTGTACCAGGGGCGATCCGCTGACCTGGTGCTCAGCCTTGAAACGCCAAATTTCTTTCGAGCTGGCAGCGTCAACGCAGTAGATAAAGCCATCCGCCGATCCGGCAATAACATAGTTATCCACGATACACGGCGTGGAAATGGAGCCCTTGTTCATGCGGAAGCGCCACACCGCCCACCCCGATTTTCCATCTACAGCATACAAAGTCCCGTCCAAAGAGGTGAAGTAGATCGAGCCTTTGTGTAAAACCGGTGAAGCAGATACACCCCGCTTGGTCTTGAACCGCCACCGAATCCCCCCCCTGAAATCCATGCACAGCACGTCGCCGATCTCGCAGCCGAAATACAAATGATCGCCTTGAATATAAGGCATTGAGCGAACCGGCCCGCCCACGTCATAGGTCCACACCCGACGGCAGGTCAGCACGTTAACCGCGTGCATGAAGCCATCATCCGATCCCACAAACAAATGGCCTTCTGCCACGCGTGGCGAACAACGCACCGGCCCGCCCGTCGTATAAGTCCACGAAATTCTTCCCGTGCGGGCAGTCACCGCATGAAGCAACCCATCTTCCGAGCCAAACAACACCAACCCTTCCGAGAAAGCCGGTCGGGCAACAATTCCGCCATCCGTCGGGAACTTCCACACGAATTTTCCGTCCGTGGCGTTCAGGGCGTACATGTTGTGGTCGTAAGAGCCAACATACAACAAGCCATTATCAACGACCGGTCCACCGCGGATTTCATCCTCGGTTTCAAAGGTCCAGATCGGCTTAATCGTCTCCTCTTTCTTCACATTGACAATCGACGCACTCAACCGGCTCAAGATGCCCGTTTTGGTACCCGCCGATATCAATGCTTCCTTCATCGCCATGGCGCTGGGGAAGCGGTCTTGGGGCGAATACTGCACAGCAGTTGCAACCACCGCCTCAACCTCAACCGACACCGCCGGGTTCAGCTTGCGCACAGGGCGCTCGTTAAATGTAAACGGCGTCTCAATCCGCGGGTCCCGTTTGGTCAGCAGATGATGCAGAGTAGCCCCCAACGCGTAAACATCGGCTTGCTCGGTCGCCTCTCCACGATACTGCTCCGGCGGAGAGTACCCCTCCGTGCCAATCATCGTACCCTTTTGTCCCACCCGGAAGGTCTTTGCAATGCCAAAATCCACCAGCACAATGTGATCGTCCTGATTGACCATCACATTCGAAGGTTTCATATCACGGAAGATAATCGGCTCAGGCGTGTGCGAGTGCAAATAGTGAAGCACGTCACACAACTCTATAGCCCATCTCACCACTTGCTCTTCTGGCAGCGGCGTGTCGCTTAAGGAAAGGACATCTTCCAGGTCTTTGCCGTTTACAAATTCCAATACCAGATAAGAGCGTTCGTCGTGGCTGAAGTAATCAAAAATTCTGGGTATGGCCGGGTGATGCAGCGTTGCCAGGATATTGGCTTCACGCTCGAAATTCTGCACAATCGTCTCGCGCACTTGCGGATCGCGAGTCTGAATAATCATTTCCTTAACCGCAACCAGCTTCACAACATTTGGAAAATGTAAATCTCGAGCGCGATAAACCGACCCCATCCCGCCCACGCCAATTACTTCTTGAATCAAATACCGGTTGACCAGCACAGAATCAGAGCCTAATTGACGATCCGACGATGGCGAGTTTTGGGGCAGCCCCTGGGTCATTCGTTGAGTATCCACATCCCTCTCCTGCCAATAAATACCGGAGAAAACCTATCGAACAAATGTTAAATTTTCTCTCGGCAGAACCGATTGGTTAAATTATAGAACACATCCCCCGAATTGCAATTATCAATCAGATTACAACTACTTAACCAAAAGTGAAGGAGGCTCGGACTTTCGTTGCCCTCTGAACAATACTAACAAATTATACCCCCCATTACTAGTTCACGGGTAAAATGGGAACATGCCTGATTACAATACTTATCTTTCCCCTTTTAGCTGGCGATACGCCGGGCCGGAAATGCGCCGCCTATGGAGCGAAAACACGAAGCGCTCGCTCTGGCGCAAGATTTGGGTCGCCCTGGCCCGCGCGCAATCTGAGTTTGGGTTGGTTACGCCCGCCCAGGTGGCTGAGCTTGAAGCGAACGCCGGGCGCATCGACCTCGAGCGCGCCTTGCAGATTGAAGCCGAGATCCACCATGATTTGATGGCCGAAGTGCGCACCTTTGCCGAACAGTGCCCCCAGGCAGGCGGCATCATTCACTTGGGCGCCACCTCCATGGATGTGGAAGATAACGCCGACGCGATACGCCTGCGCCAGGCGACCGGACTGGTTCTGCAAAGCCTCGCCGGGCTGCTGCGTTCTTTTGCCGCCCGCATCCAGTCCACCGCCTCCCTGCCCATCATGGCCTTCACCCACCTCCAGCCCGCCGAACCTTCCACCCTCGGCTACCGCCTGGCCTTTTATGCCCAGGACCTGCTGGCCGATTATCAAGAGTTGAGCCGCCGGCTCGATCTCCTCTGCGGCAAGGGCTTCAAAGGCGCGGTGGGCACAGCCGCTTCCTACATCGAGCTCCTCGGCCCGCAGGGGTACCAGCGTTTCGAAGACCGCCTTGCCGAACTCCTCGATTTGCCCTTCTTCCCCGTCGCCACCCAAACCTACCCTCGCCGCCAGGAATACCACCTCCTCAGCGCGCTGGCGGGGCTGGGCGGCACGCTTTACAAATTTGCCTTCGACCTGCGCCTGTTGCAATCGCCCACCATCGGCGAGTTGAACGAGCCCTTCGGCTCGCGCCAGGTAGGCTCCTCCGCCATGCCTTTCAAACGCAATCCCATCAACGCCGAGAAAATCGACTCTCTGGCCCGCGCCCTGGCTGGCATGCCGCAAATCGCCTGGGGGAACGCCGCCCATTCTTTGCTGGAACGCACCCTGGATGATAGCGCCAACCGCCGCACGCTGCTTCCCGAAGCATTCCTCATCACCGATGAACTGCTGCGCACCGCCTCCCGCCTGGTCAACGGTCTGCGCGTCAACGAAGACACCATCCACCGCAATTTTGCCATCTATGCGCCCTTTGCCGGTACCGAACGCCTCATGATGGCCCTGGCAAAAGCCGGGGCAGACCGTCAGGAGATGCACGAACGCCTCCG
>JAEXTI010000449.1 GCA_023406965.1 Chloroflexota bacterium | reverse complement strand
ACGGTGGCCTCGCCCATGGGGGTGCGGGTGACGCCGGGCGCCACGCAGTTGACGCGCACCCGCGGCGCCAGCGCGCGGGCCAGACTCTTGGTCAGGTTCACCAGCCCGGCCTTGGCCGCGGCGTAGTGCATGTGGTTGGCGTTGCCGGTCTGGGCTGCCACGCTGGCCACCATAATCAAGGCGGCGCCATCCTTCAGACGCGGCGCCAGGGCCTGGGCCACAAAAAACGGCCCCGACAGGTTCACGTCCAGCACCTGCCGCCATTCCTGCGCCGAGATGGCCTCGAATGGCGTAACCACATTCTTCCCGGCGCACAACACCACCACATCCAGTTGCTCGAAAGGCGCGGGCAGCGCCGCGACGGCACGAGTCACGCTGCCCGCGTCGGCTACGTCCATTGGGCACAGCCAGGCCTGCCGCCCTAAAGCGCGCACGCTCTCTGCGACAGCCTGGGCGCCTTCCTGGTCGCGGTGGTAGGAGACTGCCACGTGCGCGCCTTCTTCTGCAAAAACCCGCGCCGCGGCCGCGCCAATGCCGCTGGATGCGCCGGTGATGAAAACGGTTTTGTCCTGAAGCTCAAGGTTCATGCGCCCACCTCACACCCGCTCGGGCGGCTCTTCGGGCGAAATTCCATCGACCCGGTTGACAAGGGCTCCCTCCGGCGCCGGGACAGGGCCTTGCAGCAGCGGGTCGCGGGTGGACTGCATCCAGGCCGCCAGCCGCGCGCGCAGATCCGCGGCGAGCGGCTGGTACTGCGGCTGGTCGATCACGTTGCACACCTCGTTGGGGTCAAAAAGTAGGTCGTACAACTGCTCGGGCTGTGGGGCGCGTTCGGCCCAACCGCCGCGCAGCAGAACCTCCTTACTGGGGCTGTCGTCCACGTTTGGCAGCACCGGCCCGGAACGTTCTTCAAAGCGGCGAATGTATTTGTAGCGCCGGGTGCGCACCGCGCGCTGCGGCTCGTAGGCTGCGTGATAAGTCACTTCGGCATAGATTTCGGAACGCACCTCCTGCGCTTCGTCACGCAGAATGGGCAAGAAGGACACGCCTTGCAGCCAGGCAGGCTTTTCTGCCCCGGCCACCTCGCACAGGGTGGGGAACAGATCCACCTGGGAGATCAGCGCATCCACCACCCGCCCGCCGCCAAAGATGCCCGGCCCGCGCAGGATGAGCGAGACGCCGATGCCGTGATCAGTCAGCGTGCACTTCATGCCCGGAAAGGCAATGCCGTGATCGGTAGTAGACACCACCAGGGTGTTTTCGGCCAGCCCAGAGCGCTCCAGCGCATCCAGCACCGCCCCCACGCCCTCATCCAACTGCCGCGCGCTGGCCTTGAAGCAAGCCATGTCGTAGCGCGTTTCGGGCGTGTCGGGCAGCGGCGCCGGTGGGTGAATAAAGTTGGCGTCCGCCTCCGAATCGGGCGGAGGGTATACACGGTGCGTTTCATTGAAGCCTACGTCCAAGAAAAAAGGCTGGCGTGGATTGGAAGCCAGAAACTCCACGGCGCGCGGGGCCACGTCCCAGACATGCCCCGAGGGGCAATCGACCACCCGTTGGTAGCCAATTTGATGAGGATCGCGGGCAACATGTTGCTCGCCGATCAAGGCAGAAGTGTACCCGGCCTTATGCAACGTATGAACAATATGCTGAGAACGGTCGTACAGGTCAAAACCACGGTGAGCCAGGCCCAGCATGCCACTGGAATGGGCGCACTGCCCCGTGAGCAGAGCGGCCCGGCTGGGCGAGCAAGTGGGCGCGGCGCAAAACGCCTGCCTGAAGAGCACGCCACTCTCGGCCAGGCGCCGCAGGTTGGGCGTTGGAATATTATGACCGTAGGGCTCGATAAAACGCCCAGTATCATGGGAGTGCAAATAGAGAATATTCAACCGGTTCACAAGTACTTTTCCGCCATGAGCAAAGCCGCCAGCGACTTGCCGTCCTGGATTTCGCCGCTGCGGGCCATTTCCAGCGCGCGCTGAACCGGGATGCGCTCGGTCTGCAAGAATTCATCATCGTCCATCGGCAGCGGGTCGGGGGTCAAGCCGGTGGCCAGGTAGACGGTCATTTTCTCGCTAGAATAGCCCGGCACCATAAAGAAAGTGCCCAGAAAAATCATCTGCCCGGCAGCCTGACCGGTCTCCTCGCGCACCTCGCGAGCCGCGCCTTCCAGTGGGTCTTCGTCTTCGTGCAGCACACCCGCCGGAAGCTCCAACAAATCCACTTTGGCCGCCACGCGATACTGGCGCACAAAATGAATCATGCCTTCGGCATCCACGGGCACCACAGTGACCGCGCCAAGGTGCTCCACAACGTCATAGGTTTGGGTGCGCCCGTCCGGCAAGCGATATTCATGCACAGCCACATCAAAAACACGGCCGGAGTAGATCAATTTTCGGCTCAGCAGGGAATAGTTCATCAGGTTCATCCTTGTAAAGAAAGCAGGGATAAGGGTTTAAACAACGCTACCGGCAGATATGGTCAGCGCCCATCTGCCGGTAGCGTTCACAGACATATTTTCGAGTAAATAGACCCGCTAAACGGTCTAGGGAATGGTCAACTTCATTCCGGCTTTGACATCGCCCGGGCCGCCGAGGCCGTTGGCCGCCAGAATGGCTTCGGGAGAGACGTCGCCGAAGTAGCAAGCAATGGTGTAGACCGTGTCACCAGAAGCGACCGTATAGCTGCTGCCCTCATGCAAGGCGCGGCTGCCGTGGGCCGAACTCCAACTGCCGCCAGAGGGCATCTTGAGCACGGTGCCCACCGCGGGGCGGGATTCCATGTTCATGCCGTTCAGGCTGAACAGGTCACTCAGGTTTACATCATAGCGCCGCGCAATGCAGATCGGCCATTCGCCCTTCTGCAAGGTGTAGGTGCTGGGGCGTTCCAGGGTGGGGATGGGCCGAGCAGCCTGCGCCTGTTGGGCCTGCTGCTGGGCTTGCACAGCCGAGGTAGCCGTGGGTTCAACGCCGCCGCCGGCCTGGTCACCACCGCCGCCAGGGCCTTCCGGTGTGGCAGTGGCAACGTTGGCACTCTTGGCCTGTTCCGTCTGCGCGGCATACGTCGAGGCGGGAACGCTGGTCATGAAGTCCAATTCGCTGGGGGTTGCCGTGGCAGCCGGCTTCTTCGAAGCGGCCAGATTACACCCCGACAAGGTGAGCAACAAAGCAATCGCAATCAAAGCTACCAGTTTCGATGTCTTGTTCATATAAACGATTCTCCTTCCTTTGGGCATATTCGGGGCGATCATCCCCCCAAAAACAATTCCTTCTGTTATGGATAGCAAATAATTAAAATACCGTTTTGATAGTAGCATAACCGTTCCAAAGCGTCAAGCGAGAGACCTGGTAAATTTTTTAAGGCCTGACTTGCTCAAATCGATTAACCAGGATTGTTGCAAGAATCAAGCCAAAGGAAAATGAAATCTTAAAGGCTGGAATGTGCATTTCGTCACACCCCCCTGATGACGTTCTCCCTAACCTGTCTGACAAATTCGCGGTAAGATTACTGTGGAGACGGACCACAGGACAATCTGGATAGCTTATTGCTGTCTCCTCCTTTGGCGAAGGCCTCCGTTGAGATAACTCACCGCTCTCAACGGAGGCCAGCCATTTAAGGGCCCGGAAAGATTCCCACGGCGCCAAATCTGGTCACCCCTTCTATCTTGGAATAAAATAGTACATGAGCGTGTAGGTTGACGCATACTAACCTACAAGCAATTTGTACACGCATGCTACCTCTCAAAGGAGCGAGATATGGATCCCCGCTGGCATGAGATTTTGCAAAAGATTGAACAAGGCTTACTCAGCCCCGAAGAAGGCGCACGCCTGATGGAATCACCGGCGGTTGAAGAACCCCAAACGCACGAAGAAGTGCTGCCCACTGAAGAGACCTCCTCCGAGCCTGAACCCGATCCTCGCCTGGATTACTGGAAGAAATGGTGGATGGTGCCGCTGTGGGTGGGCCTGTCAATCTTTGTGCTGGCAGCCTGGCTAATGGCCTGGGCACACCTGAACGAGCGCGGATTCTGGTTCGTGTGTTCGTTCTTCCCGCTGGTGGGCGGTCTCTTCGTCGTGCTGCTAGGATGGTGGAGTCAACACGCCCGCTGGGTGCATGTGCGCGTGCGCGAAAAACACGGCAAAAATATCGCCATCAGCCTGCCCATTCCCATCGGCATGGGCAAGTGGTTCTTCCGCGTGTTCGGCAAGACCATTCCCGGCCTGCGCGATCAAGAGAAAGTGCTCGATTCGATGCCCGAGATGCTGGACGCTTTGAGCAAAAACAAAGAGCCGCTCAGCGTTGAAGTCAACGATGAAGGCGCCGAGGTACAGGTCTACATTATTTAGTGGTTTTCCGGAAATCGATAGGTAATCGCCAGGCCGCCCTCGGCGGTTTCACGGTACAGGTGCGGCAGGTCGCGCCCGGTTTGCTTCATCACCTTGACCACCTCATCAAACGAGATACGGTGGCTGCCGTCGGAATAGCTGGCAAAGGTGGCGCAATCCAGGGCGCGCATGGCGGCAAAGGCGTTGCGCTCGATGCACGGAATTTGCACCAACCCGTTGACCGGATCGCAGGTCAGCCCCAGGTGATGTTCCAGCCCCATCTCGGCGGCGTATTCGATCTGGCGAATGGAACCGCCCATGAGCTGGGTGGCAGCCGCCGCGGCCATGGCGCAGGCCGAGCCAATTTCACCCTGGCAACCCACTTCGGCCCCAGAGATGGAGGCGTTGGTCTTGATGAGGTTGCCCACCAGCCCAGCCGTGGCCAGCGCGCGCAAGAGATGCGTTCTGCTGGTATCGATAGTGTCGTGGATGTGGCGCAAAATGGCCGGCACCACGCCGCAAGAGCCGCAGGTGGGGGCGGTGACGATCAAGCCGCCGGTAGCGTTTTCCTCCGCCACCGCCAGCGCATAAGCGGGCAAGTAACCCTCGCGTGTCGGGTGCCCGCCGCCGAGCTTGATCTTGCGGTAAAAGGTCCAGGCCCGGCGCGCCAACCCCAGCCCGCCCGGCAGCACGCCTTCGTCGTGCAGCCCGCGCGTCACCGACTCTTGCATCACGCGGTAGACCTCGGTCAGGTAGCTCCAAATTTCGGGGCCTTCGCAATCTTCTACAAACTCCCAAAAGGTCTTGCCGGTGCGCGTGCAGTGCTTGAGAATGTCTTGCATGGTCGTCAGCGGGTAAACAGAGACAGGTTTCTCCTCCTCGCCTTCTGAAAGCAGCGCGCCGCCGCCAATAGAATACACGCGCCATTCACCCAATGAGTTTCCGGCCTCGTCCAGGGCGGCAAAATCCATGCCGTTGGGATGGCGGGGAAGAACCACATCGGGCTGCCAGACCAGCTCTGCCGGGCGGGGAGAGAGCGCATCCAAAATGGCTGCGTCGGTGAGGTGGCCGCGGCCCGTGGCTGCCAGGCTGCCATAAAGGGTGACTCGAAAGCGCGCGGCGCTGGGGAAGCGCTGGCCAAACTGCTCGGCAGCGCGGCTCGGAGCCATGGTGTGGCTGCTAGAGGGGCCGTGCCCAATGCGATATAAGGCGCGAAGGGATTCCATAGGCCTATTATACCTTTACCAATGCCTCAATGCCGGCGCTCGCGAGGCTATAATAGTCTTATAGCTTATCCTAAACTTATTTGGGAAGTGTGCAATTTTGAGGTGTTTTGGGGGGGGGGGGGGGGCCCCCCGCCCCGCGCCAATTGTTGGGGGGGGG
>JAEXTI010000433.1 GCA_023406965.1 Chloroflexota bacterium | reverse complement strand
ATCGAATCCTGCGCGCCTGAAATCTCTTGTGTGCCCGGCGGGTTGTCGTAGCAAAACAGGATCTTGGCCAGCTTGGCCGGCTCTTCCACCGGCAAACGCGGCCCCCACAGCTCAATCGCCTTGCGCCTAGTGCTGGTGGCCATGCCGCTGCGCTCGTTGAACTCAATGCTCGGCTCGATGCCCAGCGTAATCACCGCGCCGGGGTAGTGCCTGGAGACAAAAGGCTGGTCCAGCCAGCCGCCCGCCACGTCGATGCGGTAAGGAATGTTCACCTGCGCGCGCAGCGCTGTTGTCGAGCGCGCCGAAAGGCCGTCGTGCGGGTCGCGCTTGAGTACCAGATACTCGATGCCCAACTCAGCGCACAGCTTCTGTTTGTCGGGGGTGTTACCATCCTCGTTGACGATGAAATAATCCGGTCGAACTTCCTGCAGCTCGGCCACAAAGTCCAACATGCCCGAACCGCGTGAGATCATGGCCTGCTTTACTGCGGCCACCGACTGCACCATGAACATGCGCTCCTGTTCGTTGTTTACCGGAGGGCGGCCTTTCAGTTCAAACACCGTCCGGTCAGAGCCCAAGGCCACGTAGAGATCACCATAGCCCGCCGCCGCTTGAAAAAACTCCACGTGCCCACTGTGCAGCAGGTCAAAACACCCGCTCACGAACACCTTCTTGGTCATGCCGTCTCCTCCGCATAGGATTGGGGTCATGACCAATTATGCGTTGAAAGCGGGTGGTTGGCAAGATCACCCTGGATCGTATGCCAGGGTAAACGCATCACGGATTCCTGTTCTACCAGATGGAGCAGCCCCGCGTTAAAGACCTGCCTCTACGGGAGGTGTTGCCCTCTATGTAGCGGCGGGTCTTTAAGTCGGGCCAGGTGGAGACGTCTAGGAAGTCTCATGGCAGGCAAGGGTTGTTTGCCCACCCGGCAGACCCGCCGGGCTGGCAAGCCAAACAGGCCTTGCGCAAAGCCCAACTACATTGTTTAACCAAATAGAACAGCCCGCTTTAAAGACCTGCCTCTACCCATGATGAGCCACAAGCCGAAAGCTTACCCCAGATCGTTTGTCCCTTACTCCATCTCCATACGCTCGAAGGCCAGCTCGACAATCTCGGTCAGCACATCCGGCGCGCAGGCGTTCAAGGGCGAGTAGGTGATCGAAACAATACGCGCATTGGTGAACTTCCAGGTCAGCACGGTCTGAGTCAAATCCTCGCTCAACAGGTGCACTCGGATGTTCCGCAGCGAGCCCTGATCCCCGTTGCGCACCGCATTCCACCAATCGTACAAGGACAAAGAGCCTATTGCTCCCCGTTTGAGAATCAAATTTCCATAATCGGTTGTCAACGTGATCTTGCGCTTGTTGTTCTCACGCTCATTCCCGCTGCGGTATTCCCCCACCTGCACGCGCGCATCAGGGAAAATCACTTCGCTGAAGCCCGCCTCCACGCCGCTGGTTTCACCTGTGCCCAGATCCACCAGGAAATTCTGCGAACTATACGGACGCTCACGCATCACTGCCATAGAAATGCTCCTGAAAAAAGATTAAGACCATTATAAACTTATTCGATCATAATTATCAAATAAAAACCAAGATCGACCAACAGGTATAATAAGGCTTGACTCTTCAATATACGAGGCCCCCATGCGCAGCGAAACCCAGGTGTTTAACCAAATCCTCAATTTTACCCATAGCCGTGATGATATCCGCGCCGTCACCATGAACGGCTCGCGCGCAAACCCCAACGCCCCAAAGGATTTATTTCAAGATTACGACGTGGTCTGTTTCACCTCCAATCCTCGGGCCTATGTGGATGACCAATCCTGGATTTCCACCTTCGGCGAGTTAGTTATCCTCCAGCAAAACGATTTCACCGAGTACGATCTGGAAGGCTACATCTTCCTCATGCTCTTTCAGGACGGCGTGCGCATCGACCTGGCCTTTGACCCGCTCGGCATCCTGCCCCACCTGCCCAACGACTCGATGACCGTGGTGCTCCTGGACAAAGACGGCCAGGTGCCCCCCATCCCGCCCACTTCCGACACGGGATACATTACCGCCCGCCCAACCGAAAAGGAATGGGATGAAGCCGTCAATGAAATTTTCTGGTGCTCCAACAACGTCGCCAAAGGCATTTGGCGGGATGAACTACCTTACGTCAAGTACATGTACGAGTCCATCATACGCGACGCCTTGTTGAAAGTTGTGTCCTGGTACGCCGCCTCGCGCCACAATTGGCAGATCAACCCCGGCTACTTTGGCAAGTGGCTCCAGCGCTTCCTCCCCGCCCAAGTTTGGGAGCAGTACCGCGCCACCTATTCGGGCGCAGATTACGCAGAAATTTGGGATTCACTTTTCACAGCCCTGGATTTAACGCGCAAAATCGGCCAGGAGTTGGCCGATTCGCTTGGTTATGTGTATCCAATCGACGACGATACCCGCACCGTGGAATACCTGCGCCATGTGCGCAGCCTACCGCCGGATGCAGATTCCTTTGATGAAATAAGCCCCCACCCTGCCCTCCCCCAGCACATGTAGTCCTGTCGTATTGCCGGTGCTTAGCTGGGGAAGGGTCAGAAATTTACAAGACTGAGGGGCAAAGCCCCTCACTCTTGTAAAATCTTTCTCCCCTCACCGCGCCCAGCGCCATTATCTTTGTACAAACCGTGCGCGGGGAGGGGAAGAAGGGGTGGGGTTGGGCTCAACGATATAGGGAAGATTCTATGAAGTGGCAAAGCTATGCTGTCAATGCCTTGGCTAGGGCTACCGCTCGGCTTGCGTCCGCCGCATATCCATCCGCGCCAATCTGGCTGGCATAGGCATCCGTCACCGGCGCGCCGCCGATCATAATTTTCACCTTGTCGCGCAGCCCGGCTTCTTCCAAAGCCGTTACTGTTGATTTCATATTCACCATCGTGGTGGTCAGCAGCGCCGACATCGCCACCACGTCCGGGGCATGTTCCTGCGTCGCCGCCACAAATTTCTCGGCGGGCACGTCCGCGCCCAAATCCACCACCTGGAAGCCCGCGCCTTCCAGCATCAAGCTCACCAGGTTCTTGCCAATATCGTGCAAATCGCCCTTCACCGTGCCGATGATGACCTTGCCCGCGGCGCCCACCTCGCCCGAACCCAGGTGCGGCTTGAGGATCGCCATAGCACTCTTCATGGCCCGCGCCGCGATCAGCATTTCGGGCACAAAAAACTCGCCCTCCTCAAACAGTCGGCCCACCTCGCCCATCCCGGCGATCAACCCTTCGTTGAGGATAGCCGAGGGGTTTACGCCTTCTGCCAGGGCAGCGTCCACTTCCGCCTGGATCCCTTTATTGTCACCATTTACAACACAATCATAAATTGCTTTGATCCGCTCTTCCATTGCCCTTCTCCTGTTCGACCGAACAAAATGATTACTCTTTGAGGTACATGGCTTCTACAAATCGGGGTGTAAATTCTGTGGTTGTGGTCAATTCCACATATTCAACGTTCGCTGCGATCTGCCGGGCTTCTTCCCGCTTTCGGCACGATAGGAGTAAGTGCCGCGCCCCCACTCCCGCCGCGTTTCCCACCTGGTGATAGCGTTCCAGCGGCAGCCGGGGGAACATTCCCACCTTCAACGCGCTGGGCAAATCCAGGTAAGTGCCAAATGCTCCCGCTATTATAAAGTCATCCACCTCATTCGGGGAGATGTCTGCTTCTGCCAACAAAATGTCCAACCCGGCGCGGATAGCGCCCTTGGCCAGTTGGATTTCGTTCACATCCTTGCGCGTGACCACAATATCACGCCCGTGTCCGGTCGCGGATGCCGGAGCCAGCAGGAACTCAGCCTTGCCGTTGGTTGATCGCACTCGCCCGTCCCTGGCATTCAACACCCCACGAGCGTCCAGCAACCCCTCGGACAGCATTT
>JAEXTI010000394.1 GCA_023406965.1 Chloroflexota bacterium | reverse complement strand
ATGTCTAAGTTTGATATCAAAGATTCAAAGCTGGCCGAAGGCGGGCGACTGCGCATCGATTGGGCTCAGCGCGAGATGCCTGTGCTGCGCCTGATTCAAGAGCGCTTCGCTAAAGAGCGCCCGCTGGCGGGGCTGCGCGTGTCGGCTTGTCTGCACGTGACCGCTGAGACGGCCAACCTGATGCGCACGCTGCAAGCCGGCGGCGCGGACGTGGTTTTGACCGCCTCTAACCCGCTGTCCACGCAGGATGACGTGGCCGCCGCGTTGGTCAACGTGTTCGAGATCCCCACATTCGCTATCAAGGGTGAAAACAACGCTACCTATTACAAGCACCTCAACGCCGCGCTGGATCATAAACCCCAGATGACGATGGATGACGGCGCCGACCTGGTGGGCGTGCTGCACAAAGAACGTCGTGATCTGCTGCCCGGCGTGCTGGGCGGGACCGAAGAAACCACTACCGGCGTGATCCGCCTGCGGGCGATGGCTGCCGACAAGGCTTTGAACTTCCCCATCATCGCGGTGAATGATGCTTCGACCAAGCACTTCTTCGATAACCGCTACGGAACAGGCCAATCGACGCTGGATGGCATTGTCCGCGCGACCAACGTACTGCTGGCTGGCAAAACCTTCGTGGTGGCCGGGTACGGGTGGTGCGGACGTGGTTTGGCCAGCCGCGCGCGCGGCATGGGCGCCAACGTCATCGTGACAGAGGTCGATCCGCTGGCTGCTTTGGAAGCCGTGATGGACGGTTTCCGGGTGATGCCGATGCCCGAAGCCGCCAAGATTGGCGATATCTTCTGCACCGTGACCGGCGATCTGAACGTGCTGGACGAGGACGATTTCGCCGCCATGAAAGACGGGGCTATCATCTCGAATTCCGGGCACTTCAACGTGGAAATCAATATCCCTGCCCTGGAGAAGATGTCTGTCTCCAAACGGCTGGTGCGCCCCTTCGTGGAAGAATATCAACTGAAAGACGGCCGCCTGATCTTCTTGCTGGGCGAAGGCCGCCTGATCAACCTGGCTTCCGCCGAAGGCCATCCGGCCTCGGTGATGGATATGAGCTTTGCCAACCAGGCTTTGAGCGCGGAATACATGCTCAAGAATTATGCCAAGCTGGAGAAGCGCGTCTATTCGGTGCCGGAAGTGATTGACCGCGAAATTGCCCGCATCAAGCTCGAGGCGATGGGCGTGAAGATCGATGTGCTGACCCCCGAGCAGTTGAGCTACCTCAACTCCTGGGAAGAAGGTACATAAACCCTCCCACGATCTATTAGCAAAAAAGATGAATGCGGCGCGTTTACGCGCCGCATTCATCTTTTTTGCTATGTTCCGACTGGAGGTAGAAATTGCCCAATTCTTTGTTTTCTTGTAAGATAAAGAGGCATTAAAAACTTTGCTCCGGAGGCACAACCGCATGGCCGAATCTCGGATGAAGTCCTTCAATTATGCTATTGGCATGTTCGGCACGTCCATCCCGATCAATATGCTCAAGACCTACGCCGCCATCTTCTACGTGGACGGGCTAGGCTTGACCACCAAACAACTGGCCTTGATCCTGCTGATCTACACCTTCATCGATGCCATTGATAACCCGGTGTATGGCTTCCTGTCTGACCGCACGCGCACTCGCTGGGGTCGCCGCCGCCCCTGGCTGGTCATCGGTACCCCATTGCTGGTGCTGTGCTTTATCGCTTTCTACAGCCCTCCTGATTTTGCCAGCGGGAATGCGGTATTTGCCTACGCCATGTTGTTTTACATTCTGGCAGGTACGCTGGACTCGGTGATAAACGCCAACTACGGCGCGTTGTTCCCCGAATTGTTCCGCACGGATGCCAGCCGGGCAGCCACCAATGCGCTGCGCCAGGCCTTCCAACTGGTTGCCATGATCATCAGCATCGCCCTGACGCCAGTGGTGACGGATGCTCTGGGTTACAGCCTGACAGCCATCGTTTATGGCATTTTGGGCGGCTCTGTGATCCTGTATATGGCACTGACCAGCAAGGAAAAGGACATCCATGAAGACGAGGTCAAGCCTCGGCTGTGGGACAGCATCAAGAGCCTGGTGACCAACCGCAAGTTCTGGATCGCTGGTTTTGCCAATGCCTTCTACAGCGCAGCCATGTCCCTGGTGTTGGCATCGATGCCTTTCTTCGTCAAATACACCCTGGGGCTTTCTTCTGGGCAGTCTACCATGCTGTTCGCAGCGGTGCTAATCATCGCCATCGCTTGTGTGGCGGTGTGGGCGCGGCTGGTGAAGCGCTTCACGCTCATCCCGGTGTGGCGCGCGGCTTTGGTTTCGCTGGCGGTGGCATACGTGCCGCTATTTTTTGCCAACTCGCTGGCCACAGCGATGATCGGCAGCGCCCTGGTTGGTTTTGGCTTTGCCGGGGTAATCACCACCATGGATTTGATCGGCGCGAAGATCATGGACGAGGACACGCGCAAGCACAACGTGCGCCGCGAGGGAATCATCTCCAATGCGATGGGTTTCATGAACCGCTTGAACGGCCTGTTCACCAGCGCGGGGTTCTTCCTGGTGTCGGTGCTTTATGGCTTTGAGAGCGGCGACGTTCCCGGCCCGCAGCCCGAAAATGCGGCCCGCTTCTTGCTGACCGTTTTCCCGGCCTTCCTGCTGGTGATTAGCTTCATCTTCTCCTTCTTCATTGACTTCAAGGATACCGACGCGGCTCAACCGGTGGAACCCGCCCCTGAGCAGGCGTAAGGACGGATATGGAAACGACCTATGAGATTATCCGGTTGATCGAGCCCAAGGAGCAGGGTTTGTTCCTGACCGTGGGGTTCGAGATGCCCGAGGACAGCGAATCGCTCACCCTGCGTTACAGTTACTTGCGCCATGATTCGGGCGACCCGACGCGCCTGGGCGAGCCCTTCACCCCACGCGAGGAAGTCAATATCATTGACCTGGGCTTGATCGACCCGTTAGGCAAGCAGGTGGGGGCTTCCGGCTCGGACAAGAGCGAGGTCTTTATCAGCGAGACCTTTGCCACGCCCGGTTACCGCCGCGTGCCGCTTGTTCGGGGCCGGTGGGAGGTTTTGCTGGGGGCCTACAAGGTGCAGCCGGAGGGCGTCAAGGTTTCCATCGAGGTGCGTATTGTGAAGAAGAGCCGGCGGTTGCTAAAAGGCGACCTGCACGCGCACACGCTGGCCTCCGATGGGGTGCACACGGTGGCGGAGTTGGCGATGAAGGCCCAACGCCACGGATTGGACTTCCTGGCCATCACCGATCACAACCAATTTTCGCTGTCCGATTCCTTCCCGCAAATTCCCGGGCTGACCTTGATTCCCGGGGTGGAGTGGACGCATTACCGCGGGCACGCCAACTTTCTGGGCGTCGACCGGCCTTACGATGAGCCGTTTGCTGCCAACACGGATGAAGAGATTCGCGCGCGCTTCATGAGCGCACACGAGCGCGGAGCTTTGATTAGCGTCAACCATCCCTTTGAAGAGGGCTGCGGCTTCCAGTTGGATTTCACCCAACTGCCTTTCGACTGCCTGGAGGTGTGGAACGGGCCGATGCGCGAGTCGAACTTGCGCGCGGTGGGGCTGTGGCAAAGCCTGCTGGCGCAAGGTAAAAAGATTCCGGTCTACGGAGGCAGTGACTATCACCGCGACACGCCCTTCATCTTCCTCGGCGGGCCGACCACCTGTGTGTATGCCGACTCGGCCGGGTCCAGCGACATCCTGGCGGCGCTGCGCCAGGGCCATGCGTACATCACCTTCAGTCCCAACGGGCCGACGCTGGAGATGAGCGCGGGTGAAGGGGCCATCCTGGGTGATTCTGTGCGCTGGGAAGAACAGAAACACCTGCACCTGCTGGTGGACCGGTTGGAGAGAGGCGACGTGGTGCGAGTGGTGACCGGCACAGGAGCGGAGAATTTGCTGGAAGCCCCTGAGCCAGGAAAATTTGAGGTCGATTATGAGATGCAGGGCCCCGGCTTTGCCCGTGTAGAGGTGCTGCGGGCTTTCCTGCCCGGCATCCCCCGCCTGCCGGCGCTGATTAGCAATCCGGTTTATTTTGAATGAGGGAACAAGACCTTCATAATAGATCCTAAGGGTTTCCGAAGACCCTTAGGATCTTATTGATTAATCAGGGCAAATACGCCTGAATGTATCTCGGAGCGTATTCTTCGGCCAGCAGGTCCATGAGGATCACATCATACTTCTTGGGGCCGATAATGCGCGCCTGACGGCGGCGGCCAATTTCCTGGAAGCCCACCTTGCGGTAAGCAGCAACGGCGCGCTCGTTGAAGGCGAACACGCCCAGCTCGATGCTGTTCAGGTTGAGCAGGTAGAAGCCGAACTCCACCAGAAGTTGCACGGCCTCAGTACCGTAGCCCTTGCCCCAAAAGTCTTTTTCGCCGATGAAGATGCCCAGCATGGCGCTGCGATTGACCGGATCGACGTTGAACAGCAGGCAGCGGCCAATCAACTGGTCGGTTGCCAGATCGAGGATGCCGAAGATGTGCATCTTGGCCTGTAGGGCCCCGCGCAGATCATCGGTGAGTTTTTCCTGGCTGGTGGTGTTGTAGGCTTCATCACCCAGGGGCAGGGTGACGGCGAGATCATTCTCCCATTCGGCCATTTTTGCGGCGTCGTCCAGGCTGAGCGGCGAGAGGTAGCACTTGGTGCCGGTGATTTTTTTGTAGTGAGTCATGGTTTTGTTATAGAACAGAAATGGAGATTGCGCCGGTGATGCGCAGGAGGGTGGCTGGGTCGATGGGGAAAACCGCCTTGGGAGGGCCGGCGGCGGCCCAGATTTCAGCGTATTGGAGCAAATCTTCGTCCAGATAGGTGGGCAGCGGGGAGGCATGGGCCAGGGGCGGCACCCCGCCGATGGCGTAACCAGTGGCTTGTTGCACCAGGGCTGCGTCGGCTTTGCGCAGCGTGGCGCCCTGCCGGGCGCCCAGCGCGGCTTCGTTGACGCGGTTGCTGCCGCTGACCAGCACCAGAATGGGCTGGCCGGGCGGGTCGAGGCCGAAGACTAAAGACTTGACAATCTGGCCGACGGTGCTGCCCACGGCCTGGGCGGCCTCGACGGCGGTGCGGGTGCTGTCGGGC
>JAEXTI010000386.1 GCA_023406965.1 Chloroflexota bacterium | reverse complement strand
TCGTACCAGCGCTTATACGTCGACCAAAACAGAAAACCCAGGTCATGCACGTTGCGATCCAGCTTACGCGGTTCGATCAGGCGGCTGTAATGCTCCGCTCGTGCCCGCCATTTTTCCTCGCCCGTATGCTGGTACAGCAACCACAACTGCCCACCCAAAAAGCCCTCACACCAGTTCGTCCAGCTCTCCCCGTCCAAATTCCAGGCCCCACCACGGGTGTACATGGGAAATTGATCGGGGTGCCGGCTCACCAGACGGTCCAATTGGCCCGCCGCAAACACAAAGGCTTCTTCATAGCGTGGATTGATGGGAGATTCAGCCATCTTCGTCTGTCCTATTACAAATTGGGAGGTGCAAATAATTTTAGCACAGGTTTCACGCTGCAAAATTGGGCAGGTAAGCGCCCATCTTCACCAGTCGCCGCTGCAAAGCATGTACGGGCACCTTGCGCGGATCGCAGCCCAGTTCACAAGCCAGCGCCGCCGCCATCCCCGCCGCCTGCCCGGTGATATAGCATCCCGGCATCACCCGCAGCGAGCTTTGCATGTAGCGGTCTGTGGACACGCAGCGCCCAGCCACCAACCCATTCTGCAATCCTCTGGGCAGCAAAACCCCGTAAGGAATGCCGTAATTCTCGCCGGGTTGATAGCGCAAGGTGGTATGGTCTTTTTCAAACGCCGCGAAATCCGCCCTGGATGAAGTCGCAGCGTGAACATCCACGTTGTAGGAATAACGTCCAATCTCATCGGTGAAGACAGCCCGCTCCTCAAAATGGCGCAATTCCAACACAAAGTCACCCACAAAGCACCGCGACTCGCGAATGCCCGGGAGCATACCCGTTCCCACCAGGTGCATCGACTCGAAGCCGTTTTGCACGTATTGGCGGTAGTAAATCTCGTACTCTTCAATGATTTTGCGTCCCAACAGCAGCGCCTCGCTCAGCGAGCGCTCGTCGGTGGCGTCCACTCCAAACATGTGCCCAATGTTCCCGCCGCCCATCCCCGGCCCCACGTGCCAGATGCCCGGCAGGTGCCAATCCTCTTGAGTAAATACCTTCTCGCGGAAGGCTTCCTCCAGGCGAAACTTCTGGTGCTGCGGCAGCGCGTTGGCCCGTTCCCAATCGATGTTCGCCCACAGGCTGCACAGCGTCCCCGGCATCATCCGTCCTTGCGCATCCCCCTTCTCAAACTCCGCCCCAGCCCAAGCTGCCAGGTCGCCATCCCCGGTCGCATCGATATACACCCCCGCCCTCACGGCAAACAGCCCGCTCTTCCCTGCGCAAACAACGTGCTCGATTCTTCCGTTGTGCGCTTCCACCCCAATCATCTGCGTCAGAAACGAAAAACCAAACCCGGCTTCCTCCGCCATCAGGTCGTACACCCTCTTGAGATCTTCCACGTTGATGGACACACACAAATCCGGGCGGTCGTCGGCAAGGGCCCGCCGCGCCTTGAGCCTCGTATACACCTCTTCGCCAAAGCCCGCCGCCAAAAAGTGCACCCCGTCGCTGAACTGCATGAACGCAGGTACCAGCGCCGCCGTGCCCATGCCGCCAAAACAGCCCTGTCCTTCCGCCAGGAACACCCGGCAGCCCTGCCGCGCAGCCGTCACCGCCGCAGCCATTCCCGCCGGGCCGCCCCCCGCCACAAACACATCCACCTCATGCCGCACCGGAATCGAACGTGAAAATTCGAGCTTTTCCATCTTGGCTCCTTTCCATACCCGAATCCACTCCCTCCTTTATTCTACTCCACACGGACTAATTTGCTTTGTTACGAGATCGCGCCCTTTCCAAGGCCCGCCCCTCTCCGCGTAGCGGCACGGGGAAATGCGAAACCTAACTCCATCTTCAAGCCACCCCCGTGCCTCTTTCTTACTATTTTTCGAATACTCCGGTTAAGCTCGAGACACACGAACCTATCCAACCAGGAGAACCTGGCTTCCGCGAACTGAGCAAGGGCTTTAGCCCGCGCGAAACAAGAACCACCCCGCCATGCTACAATACGAATGGAAACTAACCCCAAAATCGCAATCTTCCAAATGGTTTTTGGAAACAAATTCTCGGAGGAACCCTATGCCCCACACCAAAATCACCGTCATCGGCGCGGGCAGCGCCAGCTTTGGCCTAAACACCATCGGCTCTTTGATGAAAAGCAACAAGCTTCGCGGCAGCCACATCGCCCTGGTGGACCGCAACCCCGAAGCCTTAGGGTTGATGCACCGCCTGGCCCAACGCCTCAACCGCGATTGGGACGCGCAGATGACCCTCACCGCCCACACCCACCACAACGAAGCCCTCCCCGGCACATCCTTTGTTGTCGCCGCCATCGAGGTTCCCCCGCGCGAAGAACTTTGGCGCATGGATTACGAAATCCCTCTCAAGTACGGCGTGCGCCAGCCCTATGCCGAAAACGGCGGCCCCGGCGGTTTTGCCCACGCCGCCCGTAACATCGGCCCGGTGCTCGAAATCGCCCATGACATGGAAGCCCTCTGTCCTGATGCCTACTACATCAACTTCACCAATCCCATGGTGCGCATCTGCGACGCCATCAACCGTTATAGCAAGATCAAGGTCATCGGCCTGTGCCACCAAATCTACGAGGGCTATGCCATGGCTGGGTACATCCTCGCCGACAGGCTCGGTATCCCGCGACCCGAAGGCTTCGTCAGCACCCACGCCGACCGCGCCTACTGGGGTAAGATATTCCAACTCATCCACGCCACTGTACCCCTCATCGACATCAAAGCCGCAGGCCTCAACCACTTCACCTGGATCATGGACATCCGCGACCGCCGCACCGGCGAAGACCTCTACCCCGCGCTCCGCGAGGGCTGGGACAAGGCCCCCGATTGGTTCGAACCGCTCACCCGCCGCGTCTACGATGCCTTTGGCTGGATACCCGTTCCCGGCGACGAGCACCTCGACGAGTATCTGCCCTGGTGCAGCGACCCGCAAACCAAACCCTGGGAAAAGTATGACCTCAGCCTCTACGATTGGGACGCCAACGCCGCCCACCGCAGGGAAGGCCATCAGGAAATCGCCCTGATGGGCGAAGGCAAAAAGAGCATCGATCACCTCAAGGACGCCGACAGCGAAGGCGCCCTGGAAGTCATCGAAGCCGTCTCCGGCGCGGGCAACGACTACCACCTGGCTGTCAATCTGCCCAACACCGGTCAGATCAGCAATTTGCCCCTCAACACCATCGTCGAGACCCCCGCCTTGTTGAGCGGCATGGGCCCCCGCCCTGTCTCGATGGGCGCCCTGCCCGAAGGCGTAGCCGAGTTGTTGCGCCGCGAAGCCGCCGTGGTCAAACTGTGTGTCGATGCCACCGTGAGCGGCGACCGCAACCTGGCCTTGCAATGCCTGTTGCTCGATCCCGTCATCACCGACCTGGACGTAGCTCGCCAGGTGCTGGACGATTACCTCGCCACCTACCGCGAACACCTGCCCCAATTCTGGCGCTAGGCGCCGAAGTCCACCTTCACCGCGCCCGCCGAACGGATGGAGATCGGGTAGCAAGCCCCGCTACCAAACACCGCCTCCATCTTTTCAACGTAGCCCGCCACCTGCTCCTGCGGCACAAATACCTGGATCGTGCCGGCAAACCCGCCGCCATGCACCCGCCACGCCCCGCTCTTGCCCAGCAGGTCGGCGGTCAGTGTCTGCGCCAGGGCCACACCCTGCTCCAGCGGTTTGCGCGGCGAATAGCAGTTCTGCAATTGCATCCAAGAACTGCGCCCCGATTCGACCACCAACTCCAAAAAGCGTCCAAACTGACCGCTTTCCAGCGCCGCTACCTGCTCCGCCACGCGCGCATCATCATCGTAGAAGTGAAAAGCCCGCATCAACGCCCGATCGCTCACCTTGCCGTGCAATTCGGGCAAATGCGCCAGCAGCTCCTGCCGCGAAAAATCACGCAACACGCGCCCGCCCATCGCCTCCGCCACCGAGCGCATCTCCTGCGCCACTCCGGCGTAATCCTCAGTCAGATCGGCGTGGTCGCCCCCCGTCTCCACAATTACCAGCGCATACCCCGACTGGCGAAAGTCATACTTCACCTTGTTCACCACCGGCTTCTCCGGGTCCTCGAAATCAATCGTCACAAACCCGCCCACCGCCGAAGTGGTCTGATCCATCAAGCCGCTGGGTTTGCCAAAATAAACGTTCTCCGCGTACTGGCCAATTTGCGCCGCGCTCACCGGGTCGATCCGCCCCTGGTTGTACAGGTGGCTGAGAATCGTCACCAGCATCACCTCGTAAGCCGCCGAAGAGCTCAATCCCGAGCCTTTTGGCACCGCGCTGGTCATGCAGGCGTT
>JAEXTI010000357.1 GCA_023406965.1 Chloroflexota bacterium | reverse complement strand
GGCGCGCCCACCGTCGAACGCAATCACATCTACTCTTTGGATGACGGCGATACCTGGTCGCAGCCCACGATCGTATTTCCCGAACTCAGTGAAACCGGCCGCGCCGGTTGGAATGAAATGGCTTTTGACGCCGATGGAATCCTGCATGCCGTCAGCATCATCGGCCCGCTGCACGCCAGTTGGGACGGGCTGGGATGGAGCGCATCCCAGGATATCGCCGTCCGCGCCTACACCGGCGATGGCGAAATGATGCGCATCAAGGTTGGCCTGGGGAACCAGTTGCATGTGCTTTGGCTGGACCGCAATGTGTCGCCCTTCACGGTCTGGTACGTGCACGGCCAATCCGGCGCGGCTTCCGTCCCACCGGTTGCCATCCCCGATCCGCTGCTCCAGCCTACGCCTGCCGGTCCTACGCCCACCGCCGCGCCCGTGCTTCCCGAGCCAACTCCCACGCTCGACTTTGGAGAGCCCGAAGAGAATATTCGCCCCTATTCGCCGGGCGTGGCGATTGCTCTGGGCGTAATCCCGGCGCTGTTGATCATTGCCACGGCTGCTGCGGTAGTGATCCGCAAGCGTAAAGCAATTTAAGCACCCTCAAAGACCACTGTGTAAGGACAACAATCATTTATGGACCTCGTTGCCGGTATCAAAGAATTAACGCAATATCGCGAACTGCTGTGGGTCTGGGCCGGGCGTGAGCTCAAGGCCCGCTATAAGCAGTCCTTTTTTGGCTTTGCCTGGGCGGTCTTCCAGCCCATCGCGCTAACCATTGCGTTTGTGGTGGCCTTCTCCTTTTTCATCAAGATTCCCTCCGATGGAATTCCCTACCCGATCTTCAGCTACAGCGCCATGCTGCCGTGGACCTTCTTCGTGCGCGGCTTGAGTCTGGGCATTCCCAGCATCGTGCAGAACATGAACCTGGTCACCAAAATCTATCTGCCCCGCATGATCTTCCCCCTGGCTTCCATCATGACCAGCTTTGTCGATTACCTGTGCGGGCTGGTCGTGTTCATCGGCATGATGATCGCCTACCGCGTCGAGCTGACCCCCGCCATGCTCTTCATCCCCGTCCTGTTCCTCATCCAGATCATCTTGATGGTTGGACTCACCCTGGGCGCTTCCGCCCTGAACGTGTATTACCGCGACATCTCCCAGATGGTGCCCATCCTGCTGCAATTGTGGATGTACGCTTCCCCCATCATCTATCCGCTTTCCCAGGTGCCCGACTGGCTGCGCCCGTACTATATGCTCAACCCCATGGCGGTGATCCTGAACGGCTACCGCGAAGTGCTGTTCTTCAACCGCTTGCCGGATCTTGGGCAAGTCGGGCTGGCCCTGGTTGTCTCTCTGGTTCTGCTCTTTATCGGTTATTTCATCTTCAAGAAAGTCGAGGCCCGCTTTGCAGACATCATCTGATGCCAACATTGCTGTTCATGTAGATAACATCTCCAAGCAATACCGCCTGGGCACAGCCCGTTCTTCCATCCGCGAGGTGGTATCTGGCCTGGGGCGCAAGATCTTGGGCAGGCCCAGTCCCGACGCCGCCGGCAGCTTTTGGGCGCTGCGCAACGTGAGCTTTGATGTGAAGCGCGGCGAGGCCCTGGGCATCATTGGCGCAAACGGGGCCGGCAAGACCACCATTCTCAAGATCCTCTCGCGCATCACCAAGCCCACCGAAGGCAGCATCCAACTGTTTGGGCGCTTCTCGTCGCTCATCGAGTTGGGCGCGGGTTTCCACCCCGAGCTCACCGGGCGGGAGAATGTCCTGCTCAACGGGGTCATTTTAGGCCTCAGCCAAAATGAAGTCCGCAAGCGCTTTGACCAAATTGTGGCCTTTTCGGAGCTGGAGCGTTTCATCGATATGCCGGTCAAGCGCTACTCGTCGGGCATGTTCGCCCGCCTGGGCTTTGCCGTCGCCGCCCATGTGGACCCAGACATCATGCTGGTCGACGAGGTTCTGGCGGTCGGTGATATGAGCTTCCAGCAGAAATGCTACGATCTGCTCACCCGTTTCGTGCGTTCAGGCAAGACCACCGTGTTCATCTCCCACAACCTGTTTGTGATCGAGCAGCTCTGCGACCGGGTCGTCTGGCTGGAGCGAGGGCAGGTGAAGATGGACGACATACCCCAGCGCGTGCTCAGCGGCTACCTGGACAGCCAGGAGCAGCGCATTTTGGAGGCTGCCGGCAAGGTGGAAGCCGAAGGCAGCCAGGACTTGTGGATTACTGGGGTGGACACCCTGGACGCCGAGGGCAAGGAACGCGATTGGTTCGCGCCGGATGAGGATATCATCGTGCGGGTGCGTTACGCCACAAAAGGTGTGGTCGAGCGCCCGCATTTTGTTGTCTCGATCTCAGACGGGCAGGGTGGCTCGCCGTTGATCATTGCCAGCATGCTGGTGGATAGCGCCGCCCCCTCCCAGGTGGAAGGCACGGGTGAAATGCTGTGTCACTTCCGCTCGGTGCCGCTGCGCCAGCGCGCTTACCTGATCTGGGGCGAGGTCTACGACGCCGACCGGACCCGCCTGCTGGTCAACTGGCAGCGCCTGGGCAGCTTCCGGGTGGTTGATGAAAGCATCGACGCCGGGCAGGCCGCCCGCGGCAGCATCCGCCACTCTCGCACCGATGCGCCCATCCGGGTGCCCTACGAATGGAAGCAGAAATGACGCCTACTACGCCCGCACTCACCATTGTCGTCCCGGTCTATAACAGCGAAGAGTCGCTGCC
>JAEXTI010000322.1 GCA_023406965.1 Chloroflexota bacterium | reverse complement strand
ATGAACTGCGTCTTTTGAGTCAACTCCACCAGCAAATCCCGGAAGCGTCCAACATTAGCTTCGTCCAGCATCGCGTCCACCTCGTCCATCACGCAGAACGGCGTGGGCGAAACGCGCAACAACGAGAAGATCAGCGCCACAGCCGTCAGGCTGCGCTCGCCGCCCGAAAGTAGCGAAAGCCCCTGGTCGCGCCGCCCTGGCAACCTCGCCTCAATATCGATACCTAAATCATCCGGGTTTTCGGAATCGTTCAAAATCAAGCGCGCCGACCCGCCCCCAAACAACCGGGTAAACAACCCCTTAAACTCATGCGCCACCGCATCAAAGGTCTTGCGGAATTCACGGCGCATAAGCTCATCTAACTCACTGATCACCTGCCGCAAATCAGCATCCGCTTTCTTCAGATCTGCTACCTGGGTGGTTAAGAACTCAAAGCGCTCTTTCACCGAGCGGTACTCGTTTTGCACTTCGGGGTTGATTAATCCCATCCGGCGCAGCATTCCTCTTTGCCGCTGAATGCTATCTTCTATCTCAGCCGGTAGTTCTTCCAGGCTTGGGAACTGCTCCACCATCCCTTCCCAGGGCAGCGGGGTCTGTCCGGCAACATCTGAGTTGTATTCTAGCGCCACCAGGCCAAAATCCTCTTCAATCTTCCGGCGCAGCGAATCCAAGCCCTCTCGGTGACGTGTCAATTCCAATTGCGCCTGGGTAGTATGTCGTTCTGCCACAGTAACGGCTTGCTGGGCAGCCAGCATATTTTCCTGCGCCTGATTATTCGCGTCTTCCAGGGCAATCAATTGCGCCTCGGCTGGGTCAATCTTCACCTGCAGCGCCTTGATCTGCTCATTCAATTCACTTTCCTGCGCCAGCGCCTGGCTGCGCTCACCTTCCAGCCGCGCCAAACCTGCGTCGGCATCTCTCAAGCGTTCCTGCAGTGCTTCCGCCTGGCGTTTTGCCGAGTTCATACTTTCAGCATGTTCCAACTGCCGCCGGTCGGCTTCTTTGACGGCTCGCCCAGCCACAGCCTGGGTTGTGTTCCAATGCAATACCTCAGATTGCAATTCGTCCAGCAGCATGCCTGCCATCTGCCGGTTCAACTCCCGGATTTGCTCGTTCCACTCGCTAATCTTCGTGCTGTTCTTTTCCATTTCCTGTCGGGCCAGCCCCGATTCCTGCTCTGCTTTCTCGATTTGGGATTCTAAACTGGCTTTTTGCCTGGATTGGAACTCATGCTTCTGGCGCGCTTGTTCCACCTCCAAAACGGCCTGCTGGCGGCTCTGGTTGGAACGGGAAACAGCTTGAGCGGCCTGGCGAACAGCGTTCTCCAAATCTTTTTCAGCAGCCTTCAACCGGTCGCTTTCTGCCTGCAACTCTTTGCGCTTCTCTTCTGAAATCTTCAGCTTTTCTGCGGTTTCCTGCACAGACTCCTGCAGTTCCTGGCGCCGGCGTGTGCGTCCCACCAATCCTGCCTTCTGATCCTGCCCGGCAATCACAATCCCGCTGCCCAGGAACACCTCGCCCTGCAGCGTCACCACTCGCGCCCACATCGGCAAATCCTTCACCATGCGCCGGGCAGCCTGGCGGTTTTGCGCCACCAGAACTGGCCCCAACAGCAGTTTCACCGCTGCACTCAGTTCCACGCTGCCTTTCACCAAATCCGCAGCCACACCAACACACTCGGGATCGGCTTGCGCCCTCAACAATTCAGCAGGCCGCACCATCTCGGCAGGTAAAAGCACTGCTCGCCCCTTATCCCCTCTCGACAGCACTTCCAGCGCGCTGTCCAGTTCCGCGCCGGGATCCAACAGCACGCTGTCTGCATATTCGCCCAGTGCCGCCGCCACGGCCGCCTCCAGCTCGGCTGGAACAACCAAAGCGCTGGTCAATGTCCGGTACGACCCCTTCAAGCGCCCCGAGCGCGCCTCCTGGATTAAGAAGCGAGCCCCCTCGGCCAAACCGCTCATCGAACGCTCGGCCTGCTCCAACACGTCCAACTGCGCTGCGAATCTGGAGCGTTCACCATCCAGGCGAGTGTGGTCCTCTTGTAATTTCCGTCGCTGCTCCTCAAGCGCGGTTGCCTTCTGCCGGTGCGCCTGCAAATCGGCTTCAGCTTTCTTGTGATCCGCTTCAGCCTGCTCACAATTCTTCTCCCAACTTGCCAGTCGTCCTTGCGCCCGCTGCATGTCTTCCGCTTCCCGCTGAATGGCCTGCATCAAACCTTGCTGATTCGAGCGAAGGTTTTCAAGCCGGTTCGCCAGCTCGCTCAAATGCGCCTTAAGCTGCACTTGGCGAGTCTCATCGTTGACCAGTAACCTGCGCATCTCCCGCTGTTTCGTTTCCAACTGGGTGCGTTCCTTCTGGCGCGCATCCAGGGCGGCCTTTGCGGCGTTCATCCGCTCCAGCGCCTCGCTCAACTCCGCCTGCAGCCGGTCGCGCTCTTCTTCCAGATCCACCAGGCGATCGGCCCGCGCCTTCTGTTCTTCCTCCAGGCGGGCCAGGTCGCTGCGTGTGCTGTTTTGCTGGTTTGCCAGCGCGCGCTGTCGCTCTTCCATTACCGCCAATGCTTTGTTCACTTGCTCGCTGCGCGTATGAATCTCGGCAGACTGCCGGTGCCATTCATTCAACTCGCTCCGCAGCGCATGCACCTGTCCGCGCACGCCAGCCAGGTCTTCCTCAACCCTGGCCTGCTTCTCACGCGCCTGAAGCAAGCGCTCTTCCTGCGATCGCACTACCTCGCGGGTATGCAGCAAATCCTGCTGCGTCCGGTGCCAGTGATATCCATACCAGTCGCGCAACAGCACCTTCAAATCGGCCTTCACCTGCTCATATTCCATGGCCCGTTTTGCCTGCCTTTCCAGGCTGTGCAATCGTGGCTCAAGCTCGGTCAAGATGTCTAATACGCGTTCCAAATTTCGCCGGGTGCTGTCCAGGCGGCTAATCGCTTCTTCGCGCCTCGTTCGATACAGACCAATTCCAGCCGCCTCTTCAAAAAACTTCCGCCGCTCTTCCGGCTTCAATGACAAGGCTGCGTCCACAAGACCCTGTCCAATGATGGTGTACGTGCGCTCTGCCAACCCCGATTGGGCCAACAGTTCGGTTATTTCTTTTAAGCGCACCTTCTGTCCATTGAGCAGATACTCGTTCTGCCCATCCCGATAAGCCCGACGAGTAATCGTTACTTCGCTGAAATCGATCGGCAACCAGCCGTTCTCGTTGTCGAAAGTGATCGTTGCCGAAGCCATCCCGGCTCGAGGTCGAAACTCTGAGCCCGAAAAGATCATGTCTTCGGTCTTGCGCCCGCGCAGCAAGCTGTAGGACTGCTCTCCCAAAACCCAACGCAGCGCATCAGCCACATTCGATTTACCCGATCCATTCGGGCCGACAATCGCTGTCACGTTGCCAGGGAATTCAAACAATGTCTTGCTGGCAAAAGTCTTATAACCGTGCAACTCAAGTGATTTTAACAGCGGCATAGGATTACACCAGCCCCAATTGCTTCAAGGCTTCCAGAGCCGCAGATTTTGCCGCCGCCTGCTTACTCGACCCGGTCCCTGTGCCATAAACCTGCCCGTTCACCAGCACATCCACCTCAAACACCTTGGAATGATCCGGGCCCACCGAGCCGCGAGTCACATAATAAGGCGCCTGAAAACCCTGAGATTGCGCCCATTCCTGGAAGCTGCTCTTGGGATCCTCGGTGGCCTGGTTCGCCAACACGGTTTCCGAAGCTTCTTCGAGCAGCGGCGAGATAAAAGTCCTTACCGCGTCAATGGACGAGTCCAGGTAAATCGCGCCAATCAAAGCCTCAAAGGTGTCACATAACAGCGCCGAGCGGTCTCGTCCCCCGGCTTGCGCCTCGCCTTTACCCAGGCGCATGGCAGACCCCAACCCAATGATCCGTCCAAAATGCGCCAGTTGTTCGGTATACACCAACGCCGAGCGCATCCGGGTTAAATCGCCTTCCGGCATCTCAGGGTAACGGTTATATAACCATGCGCCAACCACAAAGTCCAGAATCGCATCCCCCAAGAATTCCAGACGTTCATTATCTTCCAGCGCTTCACTGTGCTCGTTCAAATAAGAACGGTGGGTCAGCGCGCGGCTCAACAGCGTCACGTCCTTAAATCGCAACCCCAAGCGCCTGGCAAAATCTTGGGGGCTTTCAGCAATCCCGTTATTTGCTTCCACCATATTCTCCCGGGAACTCAGGGAGCGCAAGCCGCCCGGCTGATTGTTTGTTGCCTGCGGGGTTTGTGTCCCGGCGGCTGGCGTTCCATTAGTTCCCTTAATAAAATTTATGAAACTAGTCACCCCTTTGTGGGTGATATTTCCCTTCGATCCATGTTTCGCCATCAGGTCCCACCTCTTTCTTCCACACAGGCACAATCTCCTTCAGCCGGTCAATTCCATACCGGGCTGCCTCAAACACCCCCGTATCTCGATGGGCTGCCGTGCATGCAATCAACACGGTCGGCGTACCTGGCAGCAGCCGACCAATCCGCTGAACAATCGCAATGCCCTCCACTGCCGCCCACCGCTCGCGGATTTCATCCGCCACCTGCTTCATCTTGGCTTCCGCCATCGGAACATAAGCCTCGTATTCCAACATGGTTGTCTCGTGGGCCTCTCCCCGGGCGGTCTGCCCGCGCACCATCCCGCTGAACACGCATGCCGCCCCCGTGGTCGGCAGGGTGATTTGTGCCACAAGATCATCCAGGTCAATCGCTTCTTCCGTGATCTGGCAAATGACCGGCCCGTTTCCACCCCCGCTGACCGGCGGAAAGATCGCCACTTCTGCCTCATCCGGTACGACGTCTTCGTTGAATGCAAAAGACTGGTTGATCGAAACCACCGCTACTTCCACTACCCCGGCCAATCCGGGGTAGGCTACGACCAGTTGCCTTTTTAACTCACTCACCGCCGATCCCGAAGGCAAGTCGATCTCTGCGCGTCCTTTGCCAACGCGCTCTTTTAACGACGCAAAAAACAAAACTGTCACGCGCATGGTTCGCTCACTCGTTCACCACGTCGCCGCTGCGACCGCCGTGTTTCTCCACCAGGCGGATATTTTGGATACGCGCAGTTTTTTCCACCGCCTTGACCATGTCATAAACGGTCAGCGCCGACACCGCTACAGCCGACAATGCTTCCATTTCAACGCCTGTTTTTCCAACGGTTTTTGCGGTAGCTGTGATTAGAACTCCCGGCAGCGAATCGGAGATCTCGAGTTCGACCTGCACCTGGGTCAACGCCAGAGGGTGGCACAACGGGATCAATTCCGCCGTTTTCTTTGCGCCCATGATCCCTGCCACCTGGGCTACGGTCAGCACATCCCCTTTCTTCATCACTCCCTCACGGATCAATGCCAGCGTTTCGGGACGCAGATGCACCTCTCCCCGCGCGATAGCGACTCGCTCGTTATCGGGTTTGGCTCCAACATCCACCATATGCGCGCGCCCGTTTTCATCCAGATGGGTTAATCGATCTGCCATATTGAGTGCCGAAATTATAACCTAATCGCCATCCTTCTGCTATAATTCGCCCCGTGAGTTTCCAGGTAGCCGCGCACCAGACCGAACATTACCGGGTCAATACCCCCGTCTTTGAGGGGCCGTTGGACCTGCTCCTCGAGTTAATTGAGCGAGCCGAATTGGATATTACCACCCTGGCCCTGGCGCAAGTCACCGACCAGTACCTGGCTTACTTGAAGAATCTAACCGAACGGGACGCAGCCGAAGTATCCGCCTTCCTCATCATTGCCACCCGCCTGGTGCAAATCAAGTCGGCAGCGCTATTACCCCGACCTTCCATCGATGCGCCTACTCAAGAAGAAGACCCCGGCGAAGCCCTGGCTCGCCAGCTCATCATCTACAAGCGCTTCAAAGAATTAGCCCTCAACCTCCACGACCGCGAGTCGGACGGCTTACGCACTTATCTCCGCGTTGCCCCTCCCCCGGTCAAATTCGAAGCCCGCCTCGACCTCAGCGGTGTAACCCTATCAGACCTGGTTCTCGCCGCTCGAACCGTCTTCTACAACCTGCCGGTGCTCCCCGATCTGAGCAAGGTAGTCAGCCGCCCGCGCATCACCATCCGCGAGAAAATTCACTCCATCCTGGTCACTCTGCGGGAAATCGGCCAAACCACTTTCCGCTCGCTCTTTCAAACCCGCCCCGACCGTGTGGAGGCAATCGTCACCTTTCTGGCCATGCTAGAACTGGTCAAACGCCGCATCATCTTCGCCCAGCAAGACGATCTATTTGGCGATATTCAAATCCAATCTTCCGGCGATACCGAGGTCGACGAAGCCCAGGTCGAATCCGAATTCATGGAATAACAACACAAGAGTAAGAAAAAATCCCCGCTTAGCGGGGATTTTTTCTTACTCTTCCGAGTCCTCTTCGTCTTCTTCCTCTTCCAGGAATAACTCATAAGGCAGCCGGTTTCCTACCCAGACGACCATCAAGCGCATATCATAAGGCTCAAATGTCTGCCCTGGAAACTTCGCAGCAAAAGCCGCGTCCAGCGCTTCATAGGTATCTTCCTTGGGCCAAACAACCATGAAACCCGGCAGCTTGGTCCGGTCTGCCTCGGGGGGCAGCAATTTCTCCCATTTGCGCTCTTGTAGCAGTTCATATACTTGCTGGCGCAACTCAGGATTCAGTTCACTCCATGCTTGCAGCATCTGTGCGGTGAAATCAGGGCGCCGCTCAAAGGGCGTGGCAGCCCCGCGCACTTTCACCCCCACGGGAGCTTGAGCGCTGTTGCGAAAGCCCGGCACCTGAACGTGCTTCTTGATACCATTGTTGATCGCCGAACGGCGCTCGCCGGAGAGTTTATCCATCTGCGTGAAAACAGACTGGATCACGGTTTGCCGGTATTCCGGCAACATAAATTCATTGATCGAATGAAAAGGTAAATAACGGATTTGCTTGTCGTCCATAGCCACCGATTATACTTCAAAGAATCACAAGTCGGCGCAAACGCGGTCACTCATTTCGTCTAGCTGCGCCATGGCCTCTTCGCTCAAATGCCAGCCACACGCGCCGGCATTTTGCTCCGCCTGACGCAAAGTCTTCGCCCCCGGGATTGGCAGCGCACCCTTGCAGATCACCCAATTCAAAGCCACCTGCGATGGTGTCTTGCTTCCGTGCTCTGCACCAATCCGTTTCAACAACGTTAGCAGCGGTTGCACCTTCTCGAGATATCTCCGCCCAAACCGCCCGCTGCGAATCCCCTGTGGCAGGTTCTCCGGTGAGTATTTTCCGGTCAACACGCCCATTGCCAGAGGGCTATACGCAATCAACACCGTCTCTTGCTCCTGGCACTGTCGCAACAATCCATTTTTCTCCACCTTACGGTTCAACAGATGATACTCAACCTGATTGGACGTCAGATGCAGCCCCTCTCGTTGTAGTCGGTCGGTGGCTCGCTGCATCTGTCCCCGGTCATAATTCGAGACCCCCACGGCGCGTGTCAGTCCTGCGCTCACTGCCTCTGCCAGCCCTTCCATCCAGGTCTCGATGTTCACCGGCGGCAGCGGCTGATGGATTTGATACAAATCCACCCGCTCCAACCCCAGGCGCTTTAATGAGCTTTTCAAGGCTCCCATCAATGCCTGGCGTGATAATCTCCACGGAAAAGGCATGAATTTAGTCGCCACCAACACCGGCTCTTGTAACTGCTTCAGGAACTGCCCCAAGATTTGCTCCGATTGTCCCTGACCGTAAATTTCCGCAGTGTCAAACAGGCGGATCCCAGCCGCAATCGAAGATTCAAAAGCTCCCCGCAAATCGCCCCAAGCATAATCGCGCCCGGGCC
>JAEXTI010000265.1 GCA_023406965.1 Chloroflexota bacterium | reverse complement strand
GGCTGAACCCAGGAAGCTGCAATACTTGGTGATCGCAGCCGTCAAGGTCGTCTTGCCGTGGTCGATGTGTCCCATCGTCCCTACGTTTAGATGCGGCTTGTTTCGGTCAAATTTCTGCTTAGCCATGCTAGTCCGTCTCCTTAGAAAATATCACCAAGTCTATTTCCTGCAATAAACGGCTCAAAGAGCCCCCAATGGGATTCGAACCCATGACCTTGCCCTTACCAAGGGCACGCTCTACCAACTGAGCTATGAGGGCTTGCCGTTTTGCCACCCTCGCGGGTGATTCAATTGTTGGTCTTGCGACCAGTGGGCAGTGTAGGATTCGAACCTACGAAGGGGGTGCCCCAACTGATTTACAGTCAGTCGCCTTTGGCCACTTGGCTAACTACCCGCTTGAAAAACCTGCGAACCGTTACCGGCTCGAGAGTAAAGTGGTTTTGCTTCCACTCTACTCGCCAACCTGTAACTGGAGCCGACGATGGGGATCGAACCCATAACCTACCACTTACAAGGCGGTTGCTCTACCATTGAGCTACGCCGGCGCAAACTAAATTGTTAAGGCTCGTTACACAGCGGGTAGATTATACCAAAGGAATTTACTCCAGACAAGGTTTTACCTTAAGTCATCTAGGAGTTCCTTGGGGCCAATCGACCCAACGAGGGGGGAGTTTATCATTCCTTGGGTGGGGCGTCAAGGAAAATGGGGAAAAGGGGTTTTGTAGGGGGCAATTCATGAATTGCCCCCTACAAAAGGTTAGTGAACGAGGTCAGGGCAGGTCGAAGGACGGGAAACCCGAGCCGGATCCCAGAGATGCCAGCAGCGTTGCGGGGCCGGTGAAGTCTGAGATGTATAAATCTCCGCTGGAGCCTGTGCGAGTGATAAAGACCACGCGCCCGTCGGGCAGCCAGGCCAGGTCGGTCACGTCCACGGCGCCGGGCAGGGGTGGGGGCGTTCCGGCAATGCTACCAATATTCACCGCGCCCGAGGCATTATCTACATAAGCGAAGCGTATTGAATCAGGCGCCCAGCTCAGGAATGCGCGCACTGCGGGAATGCTCAGACCGCCCAGATCGCCGCTGGATTGGACCAGCATCAGATTGAATGGGTCGCCGGGGCTGGTCAGATAGGCTGCCTGGGCCAGGTCGGGAGAAAAAACAGGCCAGAAGAGCGGGGCGGTTTCGAAACTGCGCAAGGTGCTCACAGAGCCGTCCAGGTTGACCTGGTAGAGGACGGTGGGGCCGTTTGAGTCCAGCGAGGCTGAGGGGGGGACGGCAAACACAAAGCGGCTGCTGTCGGGCGCCCACACCGGTTCGGGGTAGAAGGCGTATTCGCTGTAGGTGAGCACTGGAGTAAAGCTGACCAGCCCGCTCAGGCGTCCGCTGCCGTCCCAATTGGCCAGATCGACCCGGTCGGTGCGGGCGATGGCCAGGCGCGTGCCATCGGGAGAAAAGCGATATACCCCGCCTTCCCCGTGGCCAAAGATGGGCGTTTGAGCGCCGCTATCGGCATCGATGAAGATGAGGTCTTCATTGCGCAGGAGCCCGGGGCCTTCAAAGACCGGGCGGGTGCTGATGGCCAGTTTGTGCGAGCCGGGAACCCAGACCAGAGAATCGAGGGTGGCGGCGACAGCCCCGTCGACTCTGCCAAGGTCGAATAGCTCGCTCGTGGTCAGCAGGCGGCGTTCGCTTCCGCCGGCAGTGGGCACGACCCACAAGGTGTAGTTGATATAGTCACTGCTGCGGGTGAAGGCAGCCAGGGTGCCGTCGGGAGAAAGAGCAATCGTTTCGACGTCGCCGGAGGTGGTGAGTTGGACGGGTGCAGCCCCTGCTTTCCAGGCCCACAGGTTGCGCGGGGCGTCCTTATAGATCAAATCTACGCCGATCAAGTGCGGTTCAGCCGGCGAGGTGGGGCTGGGGTCAAGCGGAGCGGATGGGACGGTGACCTCGGGGGTGATCGCGGGGGGAACGGTGGGAGCCATGGCAGTGTTGAGCGCCGACAGCGTCTCTACGGCAGCGGTGAGGGCGGCGTTGGGGGCAGGGGTGGACGAGCCGCCCGGCAGCACACAGGCCAGGGCAGCCGAGACGAGAACGGTGAACACGAGGGTCAGGCGGATGGTCAAACGACGCATGGAAGGCCTCCAGAAATGATTGTGGGGATAGTATATCTGATTTGACAATGAATTGCGAATACGGGGGTTTTATGGCTCATTGAGGAGATGCTCCAAAAGGGGAAGGAATGGCGGGCGAGGGGCCGAATACCATAGTATAATCAGGGCGGAACGTAACTGCGCAGGCGCTGGTGTAAGGGATCTCAATTTGAGGTGTTTGCAGGTGCGGAGCACCCGCAAACACCTCAAATTCAGGAAACATCCTTCCCGTCTGCGCGGTTGCAGCCGAACTTTGGAGGATGCATGGAAATTACCTGGTATGGACATTCTTGTTTCCGGATGATGGAACGCGGCATGGCTGCGGTGGTGACCGATCCCTTTGATCACCGCGTCACCGGATACGAAGCATTGAAACTACGCGCCGATATCGTGACGATTAGCCACGATACCCCGTCGCACAATTTTAGCGAAGCCGTGAAGGGCACTTCGCATGTCATCACTGGCCCGGGGGAGTTCGAGATTGGCGGGGTGTTTATTACCGCAATTCAAACCAATCACCGCTCTAGTAAAGAGGGCGAACTGCGCAACACCCTGTACGTGTTCGATTTCAACGGGGTCAACGTTGCGCACCTGGGCGATATGACCCACGTCCCCTCGCAGGCCGAGGTGGAGGCGCTGGGCAATGTGCATGTGGCGCTGGTTCCGGTGGGGGATGGTCCCAGCCTGAACGCTGCCAAGGCGGCGGAAGTGATTAGCCTGATCGAGCCGAACATCGTTATCCCGATGCACTATGCGACCAAAGACAGCTTGCCGAAGTTGGATCCGTTGAACAAGTTCCTCAAGGAAATGGGTCTTTCTGACCTGGAAGTGCAACCGATGCTTAAGCTAACCGGCAATTCCACGCTGCCTGAGGAGACTCGGGTGGTGGTGCTCGATTACCAGCGGGGATAAAGGAGCTTCCATGAGCTGCAAACTCATTATGACCTGGGACATTCGTCCAGAACGAGACCAAGAATACTTCGAGTTTGTGGTGCGTGAATTCATCCCTGGCGTGAAACGCCTAGGTTTTGAACTGACCGACGCGTGGGCGACGATTTATGGTCGGCGTCCGCAGGTAATGGTGGGGGCCAGCTTGCCCACCCTGGGGCGGGTAACCCGTGTTTTGCAGTCTGAGGATTGGCAGCGGCTGTACGATCAACTGATGGATTTCGTGCAGAACTACGACCAAAAAGTCGTAGAGACGCGCGGCGGCTTCCAGTTCTAGCAGGATCGAATGCTGACGGAGGTGTCGCGGCGGCTGCTGGATTGGTATGCCAGGGCGGCGCGCAGCCTGCCTTGGCGCGGCGAACCAGACGCGTATGCCGTGTGGGTCTCGGAGATTATGCTCCAGCAGACTCGCGTGGAAACGGTGATCCCCTACTATGAACGCTGGCTGAAGCGCTTTCCAAGCGTGGCGGCGCTGGCGGAAGCCGACGAGCAGGACGTGCTGCGCCTGTGGGAAGGGTTAGGTTATTACAGCCGGGCGCGCAATCTGCACCGCGCGGCGCGGGTGGTGATGGCTGAACACGGCGGCAGGCTGCCTGCCGAACGGGCCGCATTGGAACGACTGCCCGGGATTGGACGCTACACCGCCGGGGCGATTGCCTCGATGGCTTTTGGGTTGGATGAGGCGGCGCTGGATGGCAACATCCGGCGGGTGCTGGCGCGGGTGGAGAATGTGAGCCTGCCGGCGCGCTCTCCACAAGGAGAACGCCGGTTGTGGGAGCTGGCCCAGGCTCATTTGCCGCCGGGCCGGGCGGGTGATTATAACCAGGCCTTAATGGACCTGGGGGCGACCATTTGTACACCGGCGAAGCCAGCCTGTTTGATCTGCCCGCTGGCAGAGGTTTGCAAGTCGCGCGAGCTGGCTTTACAGGAACTGCGCCCGGTGATGGAAGAAAAGAAGGCCGTGCCGCATGTCACTGTCACAGCGGCGGTAATCTGGCGGGCGGGGCGGGTGCTGCTGGCCATGCGCCCGGCGGATGGGCTGCTGGGGGGAATGTGGGAGTTTCCCGGTGGGAAGGTGGAGCCGGGCGAGGAATTGCCCGATTGCCTGCGCAGGGAGATCCGCGAGGAATTGGATGCTGAAATTAACGTGGGGGAAGAGTTGGGGGTGTTCCGCCACGCGTATACGCATTTCAAGGTGACGCTGCACGCTTTTCAGTGTGAACTGGTGGATGGCAGTGAGCCGCGCGCGGTGGAGGCGCAGGAAGTGCGCTGGGTGGCGGTGGAGGGTTTGAAGGATTACCCCATGGGCAAGATTGACCGGCAGATATCTAAGGTGTTGGCAAATAAGTAAGAGGCTGTCTGAGAATTCGACAAAAATGACAAAGTCGGGCAAACTATAGGGATGACCAAATCACGAATAGCTTACCCGACTGATCTCAATGATAACGAATATGCGCGAATCGCGCCACTGTTTACAAAGACGAGCAAGCGAGGAGCTCCGAGGCAGATTCCCATCCAAGAGATTATGGATGGGATTTTGTATGTGCTAAAAACTGGATGCACCTGGCGAGACCTGCCCCATGATTTTCCGAAATGGAAGACGGTGTACCATTACTTTCGGAAGTATCGGATCCAAAGTATATGGAAGCAGATGAACCAGAGGGC
>JAEXTI010000257.1 GCA_023406965.1 Chloroflexota bacterium | reverse complement strand
AGATGAGATCCAGAGCGAACTCGACCAGCTTTATAAGATCCTGGCTGAGTTGAAGCTCTTGAACGAAGAAGCCTAAAGCCTTTATTGTTTTATTGGTAGTTTTACCGGTGGGCCGATGACCGGGGCGGAAGACGCCCCGGTCATTCGTTAACCGGGTGAATGGTTTATAATCCTCGCGTTTGCATCTTTTCATTGCGAGGTTTTTTTGAACCCTTCACTTGACGATATAAAGGAACTTGCCCGCGGTGCCGGGCAGATTTTGCGCGAAGGATACGAGCGGGATTTTACTGTTCAGCACAAAGGACGCATCGATCTGGTCACCGACGTGGATCACCGCTCCGAAGCCTACCTGCTGGGGCAGATTCAGGGCCGTTTTCCGGGCCACACCATTGTGACCGAAGAATCGGGCCACCTGGCGGGGGCGGACGACTCCTGCTGGTATATCGACCCGCTGGACGGGACGGTCAACTTTGCTCACGGCGTGCCGGTGTTCAGTGTATCCATCGCTTTCGCTCAGAACGGCATTGTGCAGCTTGGGGTGGTCTATGATCCAATGCGCGACGAGCTGTTCAGCGCGGAGCGGGGTCGGGGGGCCCGGCTGAATGACAAACGCATCCACGTTTCTCCGGCTAACGAGTTGCTGCAAAGCCTGCTGACCACCGGTTTTTCTTACCAGGAGTGGATCATCGATCACAATCTGGCCCATTACCAGCGTTTCGCCCACCTGACGCAAGGCGTGCGCCGCCTGGGATCGGCCGCCATCGACCTGTGTTATGTGGCTGCCGGGCGTTTTGATGGTTATTGGGAGATATCGCTCCAACCCTATGATATTGCCGCTGGCGGGTTGATCGTGGAGGAGGCGGGCGGTATCATGACCGCTACCTACGGCGACAGTGACTACCTGCGTGCCCCGTGCAGTGTTCTGGCAGCCAACCCTGCTTTGCACGCGCAAATGCTGGCCGTTCTGCTGGAAAGCCGCCCGGTATAGGTTCATTGAGAATCGGCGTGGTGAGATCCGCATTTTGGGTGTAAGAGTGGCATCACCACTCTTACACCCAAAAATGCGAAACCTACCACGGCAAATTCCAAAGAGCCCCCGGTATAGGACTGGTTTCTCAAATCCAGAACGGGTATAATTTTGAGCCTAACGATCGGATTCAAACGAGGACACAAGAATGACAACCTATTCACAAACCCGCTGGAGCTTGAACGACCTCTTCCCAGGCCAGGATGGCGGCGATATTGAAGGCGCTTTCGCTAAATTGGAGCAGATGGTCGGGCAGTTTGAGGCTTTTCGGGCGCAACTGGCGCCGGATATGTCTTTTGATGCTTTTTTGAATATCATCCGCAAATCGGAAGAGATGCAGACCTTGGGTTACCGCTTATACGCTTACGCCGGGCTGTCCTTCTCGGCGGATACACAGGACCAGAACGCGCTGACCTTGATGGCGCGGGTAGAACAGTTCGTGGCGGAGCTGAATAACCGCACCTTGTTCTTCAACTTGTGGTGGAAGGCCCTCGATGACGAAAACGCCGCCCGCTTGATGCGCAATGCCGGAGATTACACCTACTGGCTGGAGGAAATGCGCCATTACAAGCCTCATACGCTGACGGAAGCGGAAGAAAAAGTGGTCAACCTGAAGAATGTGACCGGGTTCAGCGCCTTCGACCGGCTCTACGATTCGATCACCAACCGCTACACCTTCAAAATGGAAGTGGATGGCGAGACCAAGGAATTGACCCGTGGCGAGTTGATGGTCTACGCCCGCCACCACGACCCGGCCCTGCGCGAAGCAGCCTATCGCGAGTTGTATCGGGTGTACGGCAACGACGGCCCGATTCTGGGGCAAATCTATCAGACCCTGGTGCGCGACTGGCGCAATGAAAACCTGACCCTGCGCGGATACGGCTCGCCGGTTTCGGTGCGCAACCTGGCTAACGATATCCCCGATGAGGTGGTCGAGACCCTGCTGGAGGTGTGCCGCAAGAACACGAATGTATTCCAGCGATTCTTCCAACTTAAAGCGCGCTGGATTGGGCAAGACCGCCTGCGCCGTTATGATGTCTACGCTCCGGTGGCGAAATCGGACAAGCGCTACGAATTTGATGCCGCCGCGCAGATGGTGATGAAATCCTTCCAGCAGTTCAGCCCCGAGTTTGCCGATCTGGCAAAGCGGGTTTTTGAGCAGAAGCACCTGGACAGTGAAGTGCGCAAGGGGAAGCGCGGCGGGGCCTTCTGCTGGCCGGCCATGCCCAGCCTGACGCCCTGGGTGATGCTCAACTACCAGGGCCGCGCCGATGACATGGCGACCATGGCTCACGAATTGGGGCACGCCATCCATGCCATGCTCTCCTCCGAGCACAGCCTGTTCACCTACAATTCCAACCTGCCCTTGGCCGAAACGGCCTCGACCTTCGGCGAGATGATGCTGGTGGATTTGCTGCTGGAAAATGAGACCGACGACGATGTGCGCCGGGACATTCTCTTCCGCCAGGTGGACGACGCTTATGCTACCATCCAGCGACAGGCTTATTTTGCCATGTTTGAGAAACAGGCTCACGAGATGGTGGCCCAGAATGCTTCGGTGGATGAAATGGCCGAGGCTTACCTGAAAAGCCTCAAGGATCAATTCGGTGAGGCGGTGGAAGTGGGCGACGAGTTCCGCTGGGAATGGGTCTCCATCCCGCACATTTACGGCACGCCCTTCTATGTGTATGCCTACGCCTTTGGACAGTTGTTGGTCTTCTCGCTATACAAGCAGTTCCGCCAGGAAGGCGAAGCCTTCAAACCGCGCTACCGCGCCATTTTGGCAGCGGGCGGGTCGAAGGCCCCAGATCAGGTTTTGCGCGAGGCGGGCATCGACATGCGCAAGGCCGAGTTCTGGCAGGGCGGTTTTGACGTGATCCGCGGCATGGTGGAAAAATTGGAAAACATTCCGCTGAAGTAGATTTCTTCTAAGCGAGAGGTTCGTCACAATAAACCCTAAGGGTCCCAGAAGACCCTAAGAGGCTGTCTGAGAATTCGACAAAAATGACAAAGTCGGGCAAACTATAGGGATGACCAAATCACGAATAGCTTACCCGACTGATCTCAATGATAACGAATATGCGCGAATCGCGCCACTGTTT
>JAEXTI010000253.1 GCA_023406965.1 Chloroflexota bacterium | reverse complement strand
TCCACGCCAGCATATACCCTAACGTCATCAGTATGTAAGAGACAGAGTAGAGAATAACCAGGGCAAGCACATACCCGCCCAGGTTGGCCCACAAAACCTTCCACCATTCTCCCACCTCAAAGACCGCCGAAAACTTCCGTTTCACCGCTACATGGGTCATCGCCACCGGGCTGATAATACCCGTAACCATCATCAGCAGCGTTCCCACGAACATAGACAGCATCATAATCGACATGCCCGCAAACATCAGGGGCAGCAGCGCATTTTCATTTCCTTCACCCAACATCAATGGGAAAGTGCTCACAAAATACATGCCAAAACCGAGCATAAAAACGATCACTGCAGGCAGGCTTAATACAAAACCGATGACAACCAGGCGCAAGCCGTCCACAATCAATCGCCCCCAATCATCCCACTCGGGCAGTTCCGGTTCGCCGCCCTCCAAAGCCTGCCTGCGCATAATTTCGGCCACATACCCGGCAACAAACAACCACGGAATGATGGGGATAATGAATCCCGCAGCAAATAAAAGGCCGAGCACCAGCAGTTTACTTTGCCAGTTCGGCTGCCGGAATGGATAACTGAATAATGCTTTAAGACTTGCTGTATTGAATGTCGTCATCACCATCCTCCTCAAGATGGACCTAATTCGGCAGAGCCCTAGGTCTCAAAATCATTTAAACCCAAAATCCGGCTGAATACAACTTTTCGCGCATTGAACAGGTATCTTGGGAACATCATTTGCGGCGCATAATCTAATTGCACCGGATTGATCAAATCCAGCGCCGAGCATGTAAAAGGCCGGTCATGCGGGTAATGCAGATCCAGGCCATTCTCGCGCAGCGCCTCGTCCAGCCCTTCGATGAATTTCGTCCAGGCGTCCGTCTCCTGCACCTTCCAGCGCAGCACATGGGTCTGCCAGAAAGGCGCCAGCAGTTGAGTCAACCCATCTGAATAAATTGGGAAGGAGAGCATCTTCGCAATCCGCGCAGAAATTGCCGGCAGCATGGCCTGGATGTTCTCAATCCCCTCTGGGTTGAAGCGCTGACAGGTAATATGCACTTCCGGCACAATCCAGCCGTCAAAGGCCTGCGCCAACGTCTCCTGCACCCGTCGCAAGCCGATTAACTCAGCTTTCTCCGGCATCAGCAGCACGCAAATATCTCCCGCTTTGGCAGCCCGCACAATACTCATGGCATCACCCTCCCCAGAACCCCGCTCCGAATCGCTCGCATCCCCCATTCAACCAGGTTTCAAATTAATTCTAACACCATTCCCAAAAACGACTCTACCTCCCCATCACCACCGCCTGCTCATCTTCATACAATCTCACCCACCCCGCACCATCCAACGCATCCACCAGCGGGTACCCCGGCGACAACAACACCAGGTCCACGTACCAACGATCCAGGCTCGCCTCCCAACCCTCTCCGGCGTTCACAACCTTCAGCCATTCGCCGATAATTTCATCCCCAAACAAATCCGTTCGCCCATCCACAAACACCGGGTATTCCGGCAGCCGCCAGGTCAAATACCCTCCCCACTCATACGCGTTGAACAGCCGCCCTCGCGGCTGGTCTGCCTTCAACCACTCCACCGCCCCCGCCGGAAAATTCTGCCGCTCATACATTGCCACCAGCGCAGGCTGCGTTACGGCGTACACCTTGATCGCCGCTGCCAGGGCCAGCACCGCCACAATGCTCAGGTTGAACACCTTCTGCACACCCAGGGGCAAATCCCGGCTGGGCGCAGTCCTGCTTCCTTTGCCGCGCAGCCCATCTGTTGCCCGCGCCAGCACCATCCATCCAGCCTGCGAAAGCAGCGGCAAGGCCAGCAGCGCAAACGGCCCGAAGTTCCGCCGCGCGCTCAGCCCCAACGCCGCGAACAGCATCACCTTCAGCAATTCACCTGCCCGAACGCGCTGCCCTGCCAGGGCCAAAGCCCCCATCAGCCCTGCCAGCATCAGCAAGAACGGCATCTGCACCGCTTGATGAAAGTCCGCTGCGGCCCACTCGGGAATCGCCTGTTGCAAAACCTGCACCCCCACCGTCTGGAAAGGAATGCGCCACATATCCAACCCATTGGGGTTCACCAGCACCGCCACCCCCGCAGCCAGCGTCCAGCCGCCCAGGCGCAGCAGAGCCCGCCCATTGGGCGCGCCTGGCTGCTTCATCCACCGCTCGAACAGCCCGCCCGCCAGCTCGCAGCCCAACAACATCAGCCCCAGCACATATCCCCCGTGCAAATTCGACCACAACACGAACAACGGCGCCAGCCAGAACAGTTTTCCCCTTCCTTGGAGGGCATTCATCACAATCTGGTTCACCGCCACAAGGCACACCAGTGATAGAATTTGCGGCCTGACCGACCACACTGGGGCAACCACCAAAGCGGCCAAAATCACCAGGAAGGCCCGCCACAGCGACGGCCCGCTCATCTGCCGGTACACCCACCCCAGGCTGAACGCCGCCAGCCCCGCCACCGCCAGCCCCAGCCCCAAAAAGCCCGTCCAGCGGAACAACAGCGCCATGCCCACCTGGGCAAGCCAGGAATGGTTGATCCAATCCGCGGTGACCCTCGTATAGGACAGTGTGTCCCTCAGCAGCGGTTGGCCCAACCGCAGAGTCTCCTCACCGGCGCGCAAATGCCACCACAGATCGCTATCCAGCGGTGTTCGTGCAGCCATCAAAAAAACCAGCAGCCCGCACACCACCCCGATGAACAAGCCGTTCTTATCAGCGGCTGAGTGTTCTAAGGGTGCGGAGGGCGCTGGTTTCATTGTGTTTCGTTAGCCAGCTATTCTTTCAAGCGCACGTAGACGTTAAACGTCCCGTCTCCCTTTTTCCCCATCTCCAGCGCAAACAGCTTGGGGTACGCTTGCAATAGCATCGACAATTGTTTGTACCCATAAGTGCGCGGGTCAAAACTGGGATCCAACTGCCGCAAATGCGTGCCCATCACGCCCAAGAAAGCCCAGCCGTCGTCTTGCACGGCCAGATCAAAAGCTTGCTTGATCAGAGGCAGCGGCTCGGCGGGGCCTTCCGGCTCCTCCACCCGTGCCTCAATCTTTTCGATCTTCTCGCCTTTTTCCACCTTTTGGGTACGCCGGCGTGGAGCAATCGCCTGTTTGGCCGGTGGCGCCTGCACCAGCTCTTTCTGTTGCAAGTTCTCAGTGAACACAAACACATCGCAGGCGTTCACAAACGCGCGCGGGGTGGTCTTTCTGCCAATTCCCATCACAAAAACGCCCTTCTCGCGGATGCGCGTCGCCAGGCGAGTATAATCGCTGTCGCTTGATACCAGGCAGAATCCTTCCACCCGGTCTTCGTAAAGAATATCCATCGCGTCGATAATCATCGCGCTGTCGGTTGCATTCTTGCCAATCGTATAGCGGAACTGCTGGATTGGTTGGATCGCGTGCGTTTGCAGCGTATCCTTCCAGCCGTTCATATTCGCGGTGGTCCAATCGCCGTAAATCCGGCGAATAATCGCCAGCCCATATTTACTGGTTTCCGCCAGCATGTTACGAATCAGCGAAGGCTGTGCATTATCTCCATCAATTAACATCGCTATCCGTCTGTTGCGGACAGCCCCCTGGTCTTGGTCCATAGAAATTCCCATACTCCTGTTCAAGTTTCGTCTCTCATGCGATACTGGATGAATAATCCCAGCATTCCAATAAACATCCATACCAGCCCCACCAAGACGCTCCGGTTCTCAATTCCGGTGAAAAGTCCTAAAAGCGTCGTGTTCATCCCACTCACAACAGCCGTTGCGCCCATAAATGCAGTCGCCGCGGTGATCATGAATTTCTGGAAGCCGATAGCAAAGACTCCTGTGACTAAGGCCAGTATCGCCACAATCATAAATTTACCCGGCGTATCTACTGCCGGCGGAAAACTCAACTCGGCCAATGCGGTCAACGCCTGGAAGGACACCGCCCCACCCGAGAGGTCAATGTACGCTCCCACAACTGTGCCCACCAGAGCGCCCAGCGAAGCGCCGGTTACAAATACAATTACATAGTACAAAGGGTTAGCAATCAATGCGCCGATGACACCCGCCACAAAGAAAGTGATGATCTGTGCGATCAGCAACTGAGATCCTTTCAGGTCCACAAACACTGGCAGCAAGGTCAATGCCAGAATGCCAATGATGATAAAGCCCCACAGCGGCAGCATGGACTTGAACAGGCTGTACCCCATAAAACAGATAATAATACCGAAGAAAACCAGGGAGGCTCCCTGGAGTGACAGTGCCTCGAGCGTACCTTGCATTAGCTCCTCCTCTTATATTACTATTTTACTCGATAAAGAGGTTCTGTACGAAATGGCGTAAGAAAATCCCCATTTTGCAGGTGCGCAAACGGCGAATCTGCACTCACAACCCACAATTCGGCCTCTCCACGACGATCCCCAAAGACCTAATAAGGATGTATAATCTCTAAATTGATTCACGGGGCAATTCTGCCACCGCAAGAAAATTCACCAATAATGAGGGTATCCAATGAAAGCTTTTGTAGATCCTGATCTCTGTCTCGGCTGCGGCATTTGCGAAACGGTCGCCCCCGAAGTCTTCCAACTCGGCCCCGATGCCATCGCCCACGTTCTCCTCGAAGAGATCCCTGCCAACTTGCAGGCAGCCACCCGCGAAGCGATGGATCAGTGCCCCGAGCAAGCCATCAGCATCGAAGAGTAGATCAATCCCCCAGAAAATTGACCAGCAGCCGGTTGAACACCTCCGGCTGCTCTCGCATCGGCCAGTGCCCGGCATTGGCAATCACTTCAAGCCGCGCGTTCGCAATCTTGCGCGCGGCTTCTTTCGCTTCAGCCACCGGCACCAACCCATCCTTTTCTCCGTGAATGATCAGCGTTCTCGCTTGAATTTCATCCATCCGGTCCACAAAGCAGGTTTTCAATTCCTTCCAGCCTAACTCGGCCCGTTGAAACTCAGCAAAAGCCTGCTGCGCCGACGTATTCTGTACTGCCTCAAAAACCTCATCCACCAGTTCATCGGTAATATTTCGCCGATCGGCAAAAATGGATTGCAAACTCCAGCGCGCCAGTTTCTTGTTCTTGCGCACCATCGTCCAGCTCCAATCCATCAACCCCCGCATGCGCACCATCAAATAGGATAGCTTGTGGCTGGGCGCATACCGGGACAGCCCGTAGCTATCTACCAACACCAACCGCTCCACACGTGATGGATAAGCCAGTGTATACGCCAGCGCGCCGCCGCCACCCATCGAAACTCCAACCAGGCTGGCACAATCCAGCCCCCAATGCGCCAGTAAGCACTCCAGCCAGGTAGTCATCTGAGAAAAGGAATAACCGCCTTCTGGAAAGAATTGACTCTTGCCATACCCTGGCCAGTTCGGCGCAAAAACGAGATGCTCTTCCGCCAAAACCGGCAGCGCTTCACGCCACGAAAGCATTGCCGAATCCGTTCCGCCGCCATGCAGCAATACCACCGGCGAACCTTTTATTCCAGCCGAATAATACTGCACGCGCATTCCGTTGAGGTCGACGGTATGCTCGTTAATCGCTCCCACCGCTCATCTCCCCAGCAAAAGCGTCCGCATTGCTAAAGGCAGGAATTACCTCGAGTCGCGTCCATTCTTCCTCGCCGGATGCCAGGGGGGTCACCGTTCCGCTTTCCGGCGAGTAATATCCAATCTGGCTTTCCCCCGGAATTTCGGCCACATCCAGCACCTGCGGCATGATCGTCGCGCCGCTGCCCGACATGGAGGACGGGATGCCCTCATA
>JAEXTI010000245.1 GCA_023406965.1 Chloroflexota bacterium | reverse complement strand
ACTTATCCGATTTGCTCACCGGCCGCCCGCATTTGGGACAAAAACCAGCCGACTTTTCCTGGCGTTCTTTACGGCGGTTGGCAATCATGGCCTCCAACTCGTCTGCGTCCCGAGCCGGAGCCCGGCTCGCTGTCGCATCGGCCCGGCGAGCAGCCACGGCCTGCTCAATGCGCTCCTCGGCTGCCGCATCAGCAGAGCCACCCTGCAATTCATCCAATTCTCGCAGTGCCATTGCAGCCTGACTCAACAATTCTGCCCGCTGCACAGGGTAATCCTCTTCAGGGACCTTTCCCAGGGCATTGTCAAAATCCAACTCTTGAAGCGCGGTCAACAGCCGATCGCGTTCGGCCAACAACGCTGAGCGCCGGTGGTCCTGCGGGTCAATTTCCGGCTCTGTTTCCTTGGCAGTCTTGGCTGCTTGGAATAACGGCCGGCCAATATACAGCCCGACCAGTAAGGCCAGGGTCAAGATCAAAAAAATTGCGCCAATGTCCATGCTGTGCGACTCCGTAGATGAGAGCTTATTGGGCCAGCGGTTCAATCACCGCGATGATTTCTTCCAGGGAAATGAACGGGCCAATTTTTGCATAGGCCAATTTGCCCTCTTTATCGATAATATAGGTTTCAGGCACGCCTCGAATCTTGAACATTTGCGAAACGCTGGTGCGCAAATCCGGCCCATTGGGATAGGTGATTCCAAATTTCTGCAGGTAAGCCAGTGAGTTAGGTTCTGTGTCCACATACGCCAATCCTAAGAACACCACCTGATCGCCGGGTTTGAAGTATTGGTAAGCCATCTCCAGTTCTGCGGCTTCTTGCTCGCAGGGTTTGCACCAGGAAGCCCAGAAATTGAGCACAATGACCTTTCCGGCGTAATCGGAGGTGTTGATCATCTCGTCGTCGAAAGTCAACATCTCAATCTCCGGCACCTTCTGTCCCACCTGGATCGGGCCGCTCATCGAACGGTTTAACCCCCACGCGATTAATGCCAGGAAGCCAAGCAATACAGCGAAAGCCAGCAGAATAATCCCGGTAGGCAGTTTCTTCGGCTGGGCAGCCGGTGAAGTTTCATCAGGTGATTGCATCACTTCTTCTCTCCAATACACTAACCAATATCGTGTTTCTTCAACTCTTCTTCAACGCGCATTAAGGTTTCTGCATCAATAGCAGGGGCTGAAGGCGCAACCTGCTTCGCCGGCGCGCGCATCCGCCGCAGCACCGACACCAGGATCACCACGCCTGCCGCAAAAAAGACAACCGGCAAAATATACACCAGCCAGTTCAGACCTTTGCGCGGCGGCTCCGCCAGCACCCGGTCACCGTACTGCAAGGCAAAGTAATCTTTGATCTGCTCGTCCGACCAACCCTCAGAAAGCTTCAAGCGGATTAATTCGCGCCACTCCTCACAAGCCTGGGTCGGGCACACATCCAAAGGGGTGTTCTCACACACCGGGCAATACAACTGTTTTGCCACCCGGTTCACATCGTTATCCGAGGGGGTTGGCTGCTGCGCAAGCGCCGGTCTGGTTTGAATTAACAACGCGGCAAACAAGGCCAAAGCAGTGATCCAATAGAGATGATTACGTTTCATACCCGTCCTCGATCATTTGTATTTCTAAACCCATCTTACCAGAAAGTGATGAGACGGAGGTTAACCCTCCCGCCGCGCAACAGGAAATGCTTCGCAGTTTCTGGTACACTAACCCTATCATGCTTCTGCATCCTATGTTTTCTCGCCTAATCCTCGCTACAGCCTCGGTCTTGATCCTGGCTTTATCTGGCATTCAGCCAGCGCTTCCAGCCGATGATCCGCCTCCCGCCTGTGGCTATTCGCCTGTGACTGCCCAGATGCTTTCGTACACATCTCAGGCAGATTGGGCCGGTTGGGTGGCCCAACTCTCCGGCGCTCGCCCGGTGATTCTGGACGGCGTGTCCACCACCATCACCACCCGTTACAGCTACGCTTTGTTCAACGGCCAGGGAAACGGTCGCGCCTACGATTACATTCTATCCCAGGCACGAATATGGTACCCCGATAACCAGATCGATGAGCACGAATTTACCTTCGACGGTCAAACCTGGAAGAATTTGATCATCACCCTGCCCGGCGTCGAAAAGCCCGAGGAGATCATCCTGCTCACGGCTCACCTCGATAGCACCTCGCCCGAAGCGCACCGGCTGGCGCCCGGCGCCGAAGATAATGCCAGCGGCTCGGCTGCCCTGTTGGAAGCCGCCCGCCTGTGGCGCAGCTTTCGCTTCCAGCGCACCGTGCGCCTGATCTGGTTCACCGGGGAAGAACAAGGCTTGATCGGCAGCAAAGCTTATGCTCGCGACCATGACCTCAGCGATGTCCAGGCGGTCATCAATCTGGATATGTTCGGCTACGATGCCGACAACGACCGTTGCTTCGAGCTCCACGCCGGCACGTCGCTCGCCTCTCGGCCCCTGATGAGCTGCTTTGAAGACGCCATCCAGGCATACCAACCAGACCTGAAGATGGATCGCATCACAACGCTCAACATGCGCTTTTCCGATCACTCGGTCTTTTGGGATGAGGGCATCGGCGCGGTGCTGGTACTGGAAAATCACATGTATAACGGTGCTAAAAACGGCTGCAAGGGCCTCAAGGATACCAATCCCGAATACCATACCGTTGACGACACCTTCAGCACCTTGAACCTGCCCACGGGCTTTGCCATTGCCAAAGCCTCGCTGGCAGCCGCCGCCGGCATGGCAGGCCCCGTGGAAGCCTGCTTTGACCAGTCCCCCACGCTGCGGGTGGAACAACGCTCCAGCACGCCTAAGCTATCCTGGACTTCACCCCAGGGCGTCGAGCAGGTGCGCTTGCTGCGTTCTCAAAACGGCTGCGGCGGACCCTGGGAGCTGCTCGCCGTAACGGGCATTCAAACCTGGACCGATCTGAAAGCCCTGCCTGGTCACCACTATGCTTACCGTCTCGAAGCCTGGGAGGTATCCGCAGGTGGGGCGTGCGCCTCTTTGCCAACAGATTGCGTAGTGATTTCCACCTCCCCCGCCCTGCCCACCAGTTCCAGACAAGTGGAATAATTTCTTGCAGGTTGGATCAAGGCGCATTGATTACCCCAGACGCGTTCCCCGAAGCTCAACAGATCAATCGAGCTTTTAAGTTTCGCTAATCAGTAATTCAAACAAAGGATGCAGTTGTTAAGGTGCGGTTTTCAGGCAGAAACTCTATCGTCCTGCCTCAGATTGGCCTACGAAATCTGCTCCGCGGCAGCCCGGTTGGCTTTCGCCCGCGCACGCGCAGGTTCCGGGTCCTGATCGGGCCAGGCAGCTACAAACGTGCCCAGAATAAACACCAGGGAACCCAACCACAGCCAATTGACCAGCGGGTTGTGATATACCTTGAAAGTTGCACTCTGGTTGGAAATCGGCTGCCAGTCCACCAGCAGCACGTATAGATCGTCTTCCATCGTGCTGCGCACGCCTGGAATAGTCATCTGCTGGCGTTCTGTGTAGTAATAGTCGCGGCGCGGGAACAATTGGCCAATCGACTTGCCGTTGCGTTCCACGTTGACGATGGCCCGGGCCACGTT
>JAEXTI010000171.1 GCA_023406965.1 Chloroflexota bacterium | reverse complement strand
GCGCAGGGCGTTCGCCCTGCGCTGATTTGTTTTTTGACCAAAACACCCACCCAGAAAGTTTACTCGGCGATAGGCAGGAACAAGTCCAGGGTGATGTCGGGGAAGGTCAGGTTGATATCCCTGATGTGCTCTTCCATCCACTGATGATGGGCCGGGCGATAGGGGCTGCGCTCGCGCCAGGCCACCAACTGCTGCCAGGCGGGGAAAATTTCTTCGCCGGTCATGGGGCTAACGCTCGCCACTGCGTACAGCCCGCCGGGAAAGTCGAAGACCTTGACCTCGCCCTCGCTTTTGAAGCTCTCGTCCACGGTAATCCACACGTCGTAGCCGTAGTTCGGGCTGCCGGGGGCCGGGTCGGGGTTGTTGAAGCCGAAGACGCGGTGTTTCTTGCCGTCACGGTCCAGCCCTTTTTCCCGGATATACTTGCGCATTTTCTCAAAGGCAATATTCTCGGGGCCTTCGCCATAACCGTTGACACAGGCGACGCGCATGGGGTCCAGGCGCACAATTTTCACATTCAAAGTTTCGTCAGACATAAGAATTCTCCATTGAGCTAAGATAAGTTGTAACTGCTCAGTGGGGGGAAGCTCCTGAATTTGATGTGTATGTGGGGTGCGAAGCGCCCCACATACACATCAAATTCAGGCCTCTTCCACCTCTGGCTGATTTGTTACATTGTTTTGTGTGGATCGATCCTGAATGATCTTACCAAAGAATACTTGACACCTTGTGTCAGGAATTATAAAATCATCTTATCACTCAAGTAGATACGCAAGGGCCCCGAAATTTATGCGTGCCGATCGATTACTTTCCATTTTGATGCTGTTGCAAACGCGCGGCAAAATGACCGCCGTGGACCTGTCCGAAGAGTTGGAGGTCTCGGAGCGCACCATCTACCGCGATGTGGAAGCGTTGAGCGTGGCGGGCGTGCCGGTGTACGCCGAGCGCGGGCCTGGCGGTGGCATCGCGCTCATCGACGAATACCGCACCAACCTGACCGGCCTGAACGCTGACGAGACCCGGGCAATGTTCATGCTCAGCATCCCCTCGCCCCTGCTGCAACTGGACGTTGGCCAGGACCTCAAAGCAGCCATGCTCAAGCTCAACGCGGCGCTGCCCGGTGCGCATGGAGAGAATCAGCAGGCGGCTCGGCGGCGCATTCACCTGGATGCCAGTTGGTGGGGGCAATCGAGCCAAACGGGGCCTTACCTGCAAGTGGTGCAGCGAGCAATGTGGGATGAACGGCGCTTGCGCATTGTGACGCGCACGCAGTTCGGCATCGAGATCGAGCAAGAAGTCTCGCCGCTGGGACTGGTGGCGAAAGCCAACGTGTGGCACCTGGTGGCATTGCGCGCCGGGCGCCCCCAGGTTTACCGGGTGTCGGACCTGGTGCAAGCCGAGGGGCTGGAGGAACGGTTTGAGTATCCGGAGGAGTTCGATCTGGCAGTTTTTTGGGAGGAATATGCCGCGCAGCGCGAGTCGCAGCGCAGTCTATATTGGGTGACGGCGCGGATTTCGCCGGTGATGGCGCAGAACCTGTTCACGGTGATGGGCGAGCAGGCGGCGGGTATTCTGGCGCAGGCAAGCCCGCCCGACGAGCGCGGATGGGTGACGGTGCGCATGTCGTTTGAGTGGCTGGGACAGGCTCGCGAAAAGCTATTAGGCATGGGCGGCGCCGCGGAGATCCTCGAGCCGGAGGTCCTGCGTAAAAGCGTAATTGACTTCGCCCAGCAGGTGGTAAGGGCCAACAAAGATTTTTTCCACGAATGACACGAATTCACACGAATAGGAATAGTAATTCAAGAAAAACATCCGCAAAATGCGGATGTTTTTCTTGAATTATTGTCTTTTCTCTTCCGAAATATTCTATTTTCTTGCAATTCATGTAAATTCGTGTCATTCGTGGACAACAACGCTTCTCTTCATTCGCGGATCGCCCTCTTAGTCTGCCCAGGAGAGCAGCCGGGGACGGGTGAAGGTGCGCACGATGATGCGAATGAGCACCGCATCGATGATCCACAACACCGCGCCGAGGGCCAGTCCCACGCCCACGCTCAGATAAATCACCCCGGCCATCTGTCCGACCAGCAGGCCCATGACCAGGACGACCAGGGCCGCGCTGGACTGGTAGGCTTCCATGAAGGTCTGAACGCGGGCCGAAATCATCACGGTGATGGCGATGGCCAGCACGGAAATGGCCGGAGACACCCAGAAGATCAGTGGGTACCAGGAAGGCAGCGGGAACCAGATGCGGCCTATCACCGAATAGCTGGCGCCGTTGACCACAACAATGTAGACGACAAAGGCCAGCAAAGTGATCAGGAAAGCCGGGACGAAGGCCGCCAGCACCTTGCCCAGGAATAACTCGGTGTCGGTGGCGGAGGTGTACAGGAGCGGCTCGATGGTTTTGCGCTCGCGCTCACCGGCAAAGGCCTCGGCGGCGATGACACTGGCGAACATGAGCGGCATGATCAGGAAGAATGGCGCAAACATGTAGCCCAGGAAGAGCACAATCCCGGCCTGAGTCACATCCATGCCTTCGATGATCTGGCTGATGAAGTCAGGCAGGCGAGACATGAACCCGGCCAGGTCGGGGTCCTGGAACATTTGTTGGGCGGCTTCGGGCGAACTGGCGGGAATCAAGATGATCATCAGGGGCATCGCAATGATGAAAATGAGGGGCACAATGAGCATGACGCTCACGACCATTTTATTCCGGCGGACTTCAATCCAATCCTTTTTCGCAATGGTAAGAATATTCGCCCAGTTCATGCTTCACCTCGCTCTTGCGCCTGTAACTTGAAATAGACATCCTCCAAAGAGGTCTTGACCGGCTGGACGCTGACGATCTGCGCCCCCGCCTCCACCAACCCGCGAACAATGGCGGGAACCTGCGACTCGCTGTTTACCTGCACCTTCAGAGCGCGCCCATCAGCGTTGACTTGCTGCACTCCCGGCTGTTGATTAACGATCTCCTCTCCGGCGGGGAGGGGCATCCACAGCCCGATTTCGATCCACAGACCCGGCAAGAAGCGCCGCCCCAGTTCTTCCAAGGTGCCTTGCGCCAGCATCCGCCCGCGGTTGAGGATGGCGACACGATCGCACAGTCGCTGGGCCTCATCCAGGTGGTGGGTACACAGGAAGACGGTGTGCCCGTTTTGTACACGCAGTGACTCGATCAACTCGCGCACCTGCTGGGCCGATTCGGGGTCCAGACCCGAGGTGGGTTCATCAAGATAGATCAACTCAGGGCGGTGTAGAAAAGCGCGGGCCAGGGCCAGGCGCTGCTTCATGCCTTTGC
>JAEXTI010000139.1 GCA_023406965.1 Chloroflexota bacterium | reverse complement strand
TGACGGCTCCTACATGATCGACGCCGCCAAGTGCGAAGACTGCGCAAAATGCGTCGATGTTTGCCCCACCGGCAGCATCACCAAAGCCTAACCGCAACTTTTTGCAACGCGCCGGGCGACTCGCATGGGCCGCCCGGTATTTTTTTAAGGCGATGATCATTCCGCATTTGCGGTACACATGGGGCTTCGCCCTTGTGTGTACCGCAAATGCGGAACTTCTTTTTAAGTTATAATCGGACATATGGACGCAGATTTAACCCCTCCCCCCGAAACTTCTCCCGAGCTTTCTCCTGAGCCCGCTCAGATCGAAAAGCCCCGCCCAGATTACCGCTGGGTGTACTGGTTACCGGTAGCTTTCATCTTTGGATTGGCTGTCGGTTATTTTGCCTTTGCCCGCCCGCTTTCCACCAAGCTCGCCGCGGCTGAAGAAGAAGTGGCTTCCTTGAAGAGCGCCGCCGCCGAATCACAGGCTGCCGCCGACGACCTGAACGTTCCCGAAGAAGTGACCCGCTACGATGTGCCCGAGGATGGCGACCCATCTTTTGGTCCCGCCGACGCCCCCATTGTGATCATCGAATACAGCGACTACGAATGCCCCTATTGCCAGAAGTGGCATAACGAGGTCTGGCCCCTGCTGCAAGAAAACTACGGCGACCAAATCCGCCTGGTCTACAAAGATTACCCCCTGGCCAGCATTCACACCAACGCCATTCCCGCCGCCGAGGCCGCCAACTGCGCGGGCGAGCAAGATAAATACTGGGAGTACAACACCGCCCTGTTCAGCGGGCAGTACCCCTATACCCGGGATGGATTCGAGACCATTGCCCAGGAACTCAAACTGAAAAGCGAGCCCTTCACCACCTGTCTTGATGATCGCCGCTACCAGAGCGAGGTGGAAGAAGATCAGGCCTACGCCGATAATACTTTCGGCGGGCTTTCTACCCCCACCTTCTTCATCAACGGGCTGGCCCTGGTCGGCGCCCAGCCTTACGAGATATTCTCCCAGGTCATCGAAATGGAATTGAACGGCGAAATTCCGCAATAACGAGCAACCATGAAGCGATACATCACCGTAGCGGGAAATATTGGGGTGGGAAAATCCACGCTGGTGGCGCTGCTGTGCCAGAAGTTAGGCTGGAAGCCCTTCTACGAGCCTGAAGCGCACAACCCCTACCTGGCGGACTTCTACAAAGATATGTCCGCCTGGGGGTTCCATTCTCAGGTCTTCTTTTTGGCCAACCGCCTGCAGATCCACCGCGAGATCATCCGCTGCGAAGATTCTGTGGTTCAGGACCGCAGTATTTACGAGGATGCCGAAATCTTCGCCTGCAACCTCTACCGCCAGGGGCGACTCAACGATCGCGACTACGAAACCTACCGCGCCCTCTACAAAGGGCTGATCGAATTCCTCCCACCGCCCGACCTGGTTATCTACCTGCGCGCCACGCCCGCAACCTTGCGCAATCGCATCGCCATGCGCAACCGCGATTACGAACGTGAAATTGCCTCCGATTATCTGGGCGGGTTGAACCAGCTCTACGAACAGTGGATCGACAAATTCACCCTGTGCCCTGTGCTCACGGTGCCTGCCGACCAATTAAACTATGTTGCCCACCCCAATCATCTCGACCTGGTGGTGCAAAAAGTTCGCGAAAAACTATCCGGGAAAGAAGAAGTGATCTTCAATCCGGATGAAATAGCCCAAATCTAGCCGCTGAGAATTCTCAGCAGGGCCAATTTTAGCGCGGTTCGACGACCAGCTTGATGGCTGTTCGCACCTTGCCGTCAATCTCAACGTCTACAAATTCGGGCACCGCAACCACCGGGATGCCATCTTCTGCCAGGTATCCTTTGGCCAGAACCAGCGCTTTCACCGCCTGGTTGACGGCTCCGGCGCCAATCGCCTGGACCTCGGCGTGCTTGTGCTCTCGAATCACTCCCGCGATTGCCCCCGCCACGGCTGCCGTGCGCGAGTTTGCCTTAACTTTGATTATGTCCATTTGCGCTCCTTCTTTGAGTGTGTGTTGCAGATCAATGCATTCAATGCCAAGGGGGCAAGTCCTTTAATTGAGATTGTAATAGAAAGTTTATCTACTTTCAAGAAGCAATCTGTATCAAGTTGGTACAAAAAAGGAAAAACGTCTTTTTTACCATTTTCCATTGCTGACCAAAGGTGACGGGGTATCTCCCTGGAATGTTTTCGGGCAAGTTCTGTGCGTTCTGAGAAGAACATATCTCTCTTAATTGTTTAATTTGTATGGATTCGTCGTATTAGTAGGGACTGTGGATATGTGGATAAAAACGCCCAAAAGGGCATTTCTCCCGTATATATGGGGCGGCGGCGTTTCTCCTTCCTCCATCTGCCGGAGTCTAAGGGCGCACTTATCCACCGCAATTGTGGAGAGCCTTCTGGCAAATCGACAGAACTTATCCACACTCTCCACAGGATTATCCCAAAAGTCGATATATAGCGCCGCCTCCAAAACACCCCCCATATATAGGGGTGACTCTATTTCTTGTTCTCCTGGAATGCTGACCATTTTGGGGTGTTTATCCACAACGATTCCCGGTTATCCACAGTTTTAACGATATTATCCACAGTTTTGCGGGATTGGCGTTGAAAAAGCGAAAGACGCTGCGGTGGCAGCGTCTCCATATCTTGGGGTATGTTGCGAGTGAATTCTCCCAAGGCCTACATTTCAGGCGAGGTGACTACGCCGTTTTTCTCGGCGAAGCGGTCCAGCGTTTCTTCCACGGCATCCAGGTAATGATCCAATCCCTCCAGCCGCGTGGAGAAGGTAGCTTCATCCAGATTGCTGGCGCGGCAGGCATCCATCCAGGAGGCTTCCGCTTCGTGCCCGGCGGGCAGGTGGGCTACCGCCAGCGTCCACGTGCGCATGAGCAGCCAGAAAGCCGCCGAAGGATGCTCAGTCCACAAAGCGCTGGCCGCCCGCTCATAATAACCTTTTCGGGCCGGATGCAGGCGGGCAGGATATTCTTGCTGGGCGGTCACAGCCTTGAGGGCCAATTCCCAACTGCCCAGCCATTCCGTCCAGGACTCGTCGCTCACTTCCACGCTGCCGCTCAGCAGATCCAGCCACTCTTTGGACAGGTCGGCGCGCTGCAGGGTTTGCATGCGTTGGGGGAATTGCAGCACAAAGCGGCGCTCGGTAAGCGGGCTGCCCGTCAGGCTGGCCAGGGCGTTTCCCGCTTGCTCCAACGCCTTGAGATAGGCATATACGCGGCGCGGGTGGCTGCCGGGATCGTTGAACGAAAGGTCGATCCACAACTGGCGCGCCGATTCAGCCAGGGTCTTTGCGCGGCTCAGCACAAAATCGGCCTGGAAGAATTGCGCCCCGGTGCTGGCCTGGGTGAACTCAAACCAGTGGCTGGTATCGTGCAGTAAAAGGGGTTTGCTGTAAATGAAGTAACCCAGCCAGGGGTGAACGCGCAACTGCCGCGGCTGGTGAAAATCCGCCTGCGAATAATGGCTGATGTCCAGCGTCACTTCGTCGGAAAGGCGCACGATCTCCCGCTCCTGCAGGGGCTGGCTGTCATGGATGCACACCAGGTCGATATCCGTGGTACCACCCAACAAGGGTTCCTCGCTCAGCACTGACCCGGTCAGGTAGATGCACACCAGGCGGCGGCTGACCTTCACGCGCTGCGCGGCAGTCGTTTGAGCCAGTTTGAGGAGGGTATCGCGGGTGATGCGCATAGATTGGGGCCTTTAATCGTGCATCGGGAGGGGGAGTTCGGGTTGGAAGGGCGCCTTGAGCAGCGTCTGGCGGATGCGGTTCTCAATCCAGCGCAGGTCTTCCGGGTAGCGCACGTAATCGAGCTGGTTGCTGTCGATCACCAGCACGGGCGCGGAATGCTGTTTGCCGTTCAAGAAGAACGCGTCGTAGGCTTCGTTGACCTGCTGGATGTACTCTCGCTCCATGTTGCGCTCGTAACTGCGGTCGCGTTGAGTGATGCGCTGCATGAGCAGGTCGGTGTCGGCGCGCAGATAGACGATCAGGTCGGGCGGGATGATCTTTTCCGCCAGCGCCTCGTGCACGCGGTAGTACATTTCCAACTCGTCATCTTGCAGGTTGATCCCCGCAAAGAGGGCGTCTTTTTCAAAGGTGTAATCGCTGATCAAGCTCTGCCCGTCCGCGGTCAATTCGTCCACGCTGCGGCGCTGTTGATGATAGCGGCTGAGGAGAAAGAACACCTGCGTTTGGAAGGCGTAGCGGGCGCGGTCGCCGTAGAACTTGCTGAGGAAGGGATTTTCTTCGAAAATCTCCAGCAGCAAGTTGGCCTGAAGCGACTGTTGAAGCAGGCGGGCCAGGGTGGTTTTTCCAACGCCGATCACGCCTTCGATCGCAACATACATGCAGCAAACTCCTCTAAATAGATTTGTCCCCTGTTTGCCAGAGCGGGTGCTCTTTATTTTGTTAATATACCACAATGTTGCCCTTTGCCGTTCATCACCCAGGCTTAAAAAATCTTCCAATTCGATGGCATTCCAGCGGGCGCACGCCGTGCGCCCTTACGAGATATTTTTGGGCACAATTCGCCTTTCTCCATCGTCGTATAATCAAACTCGAAAAGGAGACACTCATGGCATCCTGGATTGTGCATCTGCGCATCACCGAGAACTTGCTGGCTCGCATCCCCAATTTGGACGAATCGCTGTTTGCCATCGGCAACATTGCCCCCGACTCGGGCATCCCCGACGAAAAATGGGAGAACTTCACGCCTCCCGCGGAGGTCACCCATTTCACCCCTCCCGAAGACGCGCACTTTCGCAGCGGCGATTTGCTATTCTACCGGGACCATCTTTTGCCGTTGCACGGTTCAACGCCTGACGCCCGGCGATTCTCCTTTTTATTGGGCTATTTCTTCCACCTGGTGACCGATAACTGCTGGATGGAAGACATTGGGCATCCCACCAAGCGTCGCTACGCCGAACAGTTTGCCGCTGACAAAGACTTCATCTGGGAGGTCAAGAAAGACTGGTACGGGCTGGATCACCGCTTTGTCCGCGAGCATCCCGAGAGCCTGTTCTGGCGGGTTTTCTTGCGATGTGAATATAACCGCACCGACCTGCCATTCCTGCCTGTCGAGGCCGTTCAGCAGCGTATCGCTTACATTCAGGAGTATTACCAATCCGACACGGAGCGGGTCCGTGAGATGCTGGACCGACCCTATATCTACCTGTCTGAGGCCGAGATGAATGCGTTTGTCGCCCGCACCGCCGACCGCTTGTTCCAGATCTACAACCGCCTGTGGGTAGAAGGCGAAGCCGTTGATGGGCGCGTTTCGGCTTTGGAACTTTGGTAAAAATTTTTCATGTAGGTCGGATTGAGCGCGCCTTCATGTAGCAATTCCTACCTGTATCTAAGCGAAATCCGACGGCTTATAGAAATGTCGGATTTCGGGCGATTGCCGCGAGCCAAAACGGTTCGCTGTCCAACCATTTTGCGTCCAGCCGCCCTCAATCCGACCTACCTCGTTGCAAAAAAACATTCAGCCCGCGCTTTGCGCAGGCTGAATGTTTTCTGCAGAATTCTTCTTACCAATAGTGATGCACCAGCGGGCGGATCTTCTCATCGTAGGTTGCGCGCACTTTCCCCATCGTCTCTGCGCTGAAGGCCGGCAAATCCGCCGCGGCGATGTTCTCTTCGGCCTGGCTGGGGCGCTTGGCCCCCGGAATGGCGCAGGTGACCGCGTCGAACATCAAAATCCAGCGCAGCGCAAACTGAGTCAGGCTCATTCCCGCCGGGAGCAGCGCTTTTAACTCCTCCACCGCTGCCAACCCTGTCTCATAATCCACGCCCGAGAAGGTCTCGCCGCGGTCAAAGGCCTCGCCTTGCCGGTTGAACAGGCGGTGATCGTCTTTCTCGAAGGCTGTGTCCTTGCGCATCTTGCCTGTGAGCATGCCCGAGGCCAGCGGCACCCGCGCCAAAATGCCCACCTTGCGGCGGATGGCTTCCTGGAAGAACAGTTCCGCCGGGCGCATGCGGAAGATGTTGAAGATGATCTGCACGGTTTGCACATTGGGGTATTCGATGGCCTTAAGGGCCTCTTCCACCTTTTCCACGCTCACACCGTAATAGCGCAGCTTTCCGGCCTGAACCAGGTCGTCCAGCACGCCAAAGGTCTCGGGCATGTAGTACACCGGGGTGGGCGGGCAATGCAGTTGCAACAGGTCGATGGCTTCCACCTGCAAATTCTTTAGCGAGCGCTCCACGAAGGCCGTCAGGTTCTGGCGGTTATAGCCTTCGGCTACATGCGGGTCCAGCCGCCGCCCGGCTTTGGTGGCAATGACGATCTCCTCTTTGCGCGAGCGCTTGAGCTGCGCCATCAGGCGCTCCGAGCGCCCGTCACCATACACGTCGGCGGTATCGAAGAAGTTGACGCCTAAATCCACGGCTCGTTCCAACGCTGCCATCGATTCGTCATCCTGCACGGTTCCCCACGTGCCGCCAATGGCCCAGGCCCCAAAGCTGATGGTGGAAACCTTCCACCCGGTACGTCCTAACGGTCGGTATTGCATACGTTTCTCCTTTAGCTACTCTTTTGCAATCACCCGGTCGACTGCCGAGCGGGCGACCATGCGGATCATTGATCCCGGCCCCAATTTTCCGCGTGACTGGGCCATGCGGATATT